>CANAUU010000065.1 GCA_947364965.1 uncultured Candidatus Saccharibacteria bacterium
CATTTCACAAAGCATTCTCAAACCACAAAACACCACTAATACTCCACCGGCCCATTCGTCTTAATAATCCCCTCGGGATCATAAACTTCCGTCATCTCCATATCTAGCATATCCATTACAAACCTATCCTTCACACTCCGACGATAGAGGTAATCATCCCGCCGAAGAATCACGTAATCCAACGGTTTCCCCTGTTTCTTCTCAATCACCTCCGCCCACCGCGTCAGTTTCTTCGTCCGATCATCCCCCACAATCAAAAGGTCAATCCCATCCTGCCCCGGCACCCGGTTAAATAAAACCATCGCCCGCAAATATTTCGACACTGGCCGAATATATTCATCCCAGGTATTCGACGGCTTCCGTCGCACATCCTGTTGCGCTCGCAAAACCGGCGGCTTCTTCCCAAAAATCTCCTGAAACGCGTGTGCATATGGATGTTTCATATTCGCCGCATAATATACTTTATTATCAAAGGTCTCATTCCGGATGATCCCAATACTTTCCAAATTCATCAGCTCTCGCCGCACCGAATTAATCTGCTCCTCAATTACCCGCGTAATCTCACGCACATAAAAAGACTTATTCGTATTCGCAAAGAACAGTTCCAAAAGTTTTGCTCGCGTCTTCGAACCGAACAATTTTTCTACCGGAGTGTTAGTTTCTTTGCTCATCTTGTATACATTTTATCACGTATTCCCTGATTTCCGCAAGTGGCAACCAGTTAATATTTTTATTCCGCTTGAACCACGTCATCTGTCGCTTCGCCAAATGCCAATCATCCAACACGAACAATTCTTTTGCTCGTTCCAGACTTATTTCGCCCTGCATATACGCCCACGCAAACTGATAAATATTACTCTTCATCGCCTGACTATTCCAATCATACTTCCCCGCCAGTCGCTGTGTTTCCTCAAACAATTCCTGAACAAATAATTTATTCGCCCGCTCAGCGATCCGTTCACGCAAAATTTTTGGGTCGGTTTTTACGCCAATGAGCAAATAATTTGAACAGTCCCCCTGTCGGTCCTCCTGCGAGTTCTTTTTCTCCTCACTAAATTCATAATCATAGACTAGCGCATCCACATACAACCCCGTCCCTCCAACCACCATCGGCAAATTCCCTCGCCCTCGAATCTCCGCGATTTTCTTCTCAGCATAATTCTTCCAATCCGCCACCGTGAACCGCTCTCCCGGGTTCACCAAATCAATTCCGAAGTGCCTTATTCCCTGTTGCTCCTCAAGCGAAGGCTTCGCCGTCCCGAGATCCATCTCTCGATAAATCGCCCGCGAATCCGCCGAGATAATCTCCGCCCCCGAAAATCCCACCAGCGGGCGCCCCTCCTGCGCCCGCCGTTCCATCTCCAGAGCGATCTCAATCGACACCCCCGTCTTTCCGCTCGCCGTCGGTCCGACTATAACGACCGTTTTATCGAAGCTCATCTATCTTAACCCTGTCAGCAATAAACTAACCCTGGAGTTCGTCCTCATTTAGCTTCTGCAGGTACTCCACCAGCTCATCCAGCTTCACTTTCTCCTCCTTATCGCGAAGCCGCACACTTACCGCCTTCTCAGAAGCATCCTTTGGTCCCACAATCAGAACCACCGGAATCTTCATCTCAGTCGCACGGCGAATTTTCTTCCCCAAGCTATCATTCGACAAATCCTGCTCAAACCTGAGCGCGTTATGCCGCACCGGCTCCTCTAGCTCTACCCCTGACAAAACCTCTGCAATTTCCTGCACATAATCGTCCACCTGGTCATTCACGGTCAAAATCCGCACCTGTTCCGGCGCACACCACAGCGGGAACCATCCCCCCGTATGCTCCACAAACACACTCAAGAACCGTTCAATCGAACCCAAAGTCGCGTGATGAATCATCACTGGACGCTCTTTTTCACCTTTTTCGTTCACGAACTCCAGCTCAAACCGCTCCGGCTGTACAAAATCCAACTGCACCGTCGCTACTTGGTGTTCACGTCCAATCGCATCCTCCGCCATAAAATCAATCTTCGGCCCATAGAACGCTGCTTCCCCTTCCTGTTCGAAATAATCCAAGCCATTCTCGATTGCCGCTTCCTTAATCTGTTTCTGCGCCATTTCCCAAAGCGCCGGATCGCCCAAATACTTATCCGAATCATCTCGATACGACAACCGTGCCCTGAGCTTATTCATCCCCACCGTCGTATATAATCGCCGCACAATCGAAACCAACGTCTGAATCTCTTCCTTAATCTGGTCCTTTCGACAGAACACGTGCGAATCATCCTGCGTCAAGGATCGCACCCGTGAAAGCCCGCCCAACTCGCCAGTCTTTTCATCGCGATAATCCGTCGTCGCCTCCATATACCGCACCGGCATTTCCTTATAAGTCCGCGGTCGCGACGCAAAAATCTGCGCATGGTGCGGACAGTTCATTGGCTTCAGTGCGAATTCTTCCCCATTCACCTGCGAATGCACCATAAATAACTCATCGCCAAACTTCGCATAATGCCCCGAAGCCTTATAGAGGTCAACCTTCGTAATATGCGGCGTCCAAACTTTCTTAAAACCCGCCTTCCCCCGCAATCCTAGCGACAACTCCGACAATTCTTCGCGCAACACCGTCCCCCTTGGCGTGAACAGCGGCAACCCCGCCCCCACCAGATCCGAGAAACAGAACAAATCCAGTTCCTTCCCCAGTTTCCGATGATCGCGCTTCTTCGCCTCTTCTTGACGCTTCAAAAACTCATCAAGTTCCTCTTGCGTCTCAAACGCCACCCCATAAATCCGCGTCAACATCTCACGTTTCTCGTCACCCCGCCAATACGCCCCAGCCACCCGCTGTAGCTGAAACGCAGGAGAAGCGTGAGCAACAAGGGCGCTTGCGTCCTTGTTCGAACCGCCGACTGCGGCAGAGGACGCAGTCCGAAACGCCTCAACCTTCGACAAATCATCAATATGCGGTCCCTTGCAGAGGTCCGTAAACAACACTTCTCCACTCCGAGGGTCCTTCAAATCATAAAACGTAATCGTCGCATCTTTCGGCAATTCCTCAATCAGCTCCACCTTATACTTCTGATTATTATCTCGAGCCCACTTAAGCGCCTCCTCTCGCGAGGCCTCCCGCCGCTCCATCACGCACTTCCGTGCAATAATCCCCCGCATCTTCTTCTCAATCTTCGCGAGATCCGCATCAGAAACTTTCACATCCCCGAAATCAATATCATAATAAAAACCATTATCAATCGCCGGACCAATCCCAAATGTTGTTGTCGGATAAAGCTCCTTCACCGCTGCTGCCAAAACATGGCTAAGCGTATGTCGCATCTTTTCAACTTCTTTGCACATGACTTTATCCTTTCCTTTATTCATAAGCACACTAAACATAGTATAAATACTATAAATAACCTAGCAACAAGAACAACCTATCGTTTATCAAATATAGATAGGCTTTTCTTCACTAATCTATCAAATTTTTTTTGATTCATACAATTATACTTATGACCTTATTAGGATTATACTACATTTGAGCTAAAAATAAATACTTCTCTAGATACCATCCTCAATCGAGCGCACCTTAGCCACAAAATCACTAACATCAGCAAAATAATTCGGATAAGCAATTTTTAATTGCTTAAGGCTGCCAACTGACACTAGAACCTGATCTATTATAGTATCTTTATGTTCTTCCTCCATCCTTCGGTAATCATTGATAGCCTTTTTATATTCTCTTTTTGTATAGCCATATATCGTGATATGCTTTTCTTCTGGATCCAAAACTATCAAGAAATACTTTCGCCCACTCGTTTTAGACGGTGAATCTAAAAAACTCATTGCTCCAGAAAACGCTTCCAATTTCTTCAATACATTATTTTGCTTATCAAGCACTTTAATTCTTTTATATAACTTCCTTACATCCAAATCACTAGGCAAACTTATATACTTTTTTCCATTGTCTAAATACTCAATCACCTCAAAAGCCCGAGAAACTTCCCGGAAAAATTCTAGCCACGCCGCATCGCCGTCATCATTCTTTAATTTCTTTTGCAACATTAACCCAGCCACCTCTACCGCAGTTGCCCATGTATGTTGAAGTTGTGTCCTAATCTGCATCTCAATCAAAGTTCCATCATACATCTTCGCAACGGAATTCAACCCCACATACTTAAAAACAAGATGCAAACCACGATACCCATCAGGCTTAGGAGATTTGACATAATCCTTTTGATTAACAATTTTATGGGGAATACGTGCAGATTCATAATAATGTTTCAACTCATAAGCCTCTTTCAAATTTCCAACAATCGCCCTCAGACCACCAATATCCTGCATACGAGAAAGTTCCATCTCGGGGTTGCGCCGCAGTTTCGAAATAATAGTCGGCATGCGCTTCAAACGCTGTGCCACAACAGGATGCGAACTTAATAAATTTACACGACGCGTCAGAGTTGTCCGCAATGTATTCAGCGGATACAAGTGCGCTGCACGCCAAGCACTCACCCCATTGAATGCTTCATCATAAGCATCAACAAAAGCGCTATCGTTATCACCAACCCTACCAACATACACAGGGTACCGCAGAATATCACCATACCTGTTAATCTGACTTTTCGAGAAGCTTACAGCCTTCGGATAGTTGGACTTCTTCATCCCCGTCTACAACCCCTTCACCCGGCTCCAAATATATTTATGCGCCTGCTGCGTCAACTTCTCCGCCAATTCCTCCGCCGGAATCCACATCACCTCTGCAATTTCCTGCTCCTCTTCCAAGCGTTCCTCTTGCCTCAAACTCTGCAACTTGCCATAAATAATATGAATCGTAATATGCCGGTTTACATCTTTATGCGCCGCATAGAAATTATCATAGCAGACCTCGTCCAGCACCTTCAATTCCCCAAAGTCATCATAGCCAGTTTCCTCGGCCACCTCACGCTGCGCCGCCTCGACCGGACCCTCTTCCCCTTCAATCCCACCCATCACAAAATCAATCCATCCAAACTTTCGATTCTGCACACAAAGATACTTCCCCTCGGTCGGATGCTTCATAGCCACCACAACCACTTCGCGTTCGGTCATCGGTTTATCATCCCGCACCGCTGAATCCCCTTCCCCGAAAAATTCCTTTGCCATATCTCCTCCACTTTACTTCTGGTTCCAGTATATCATATCCTATGCTATAATAAGCACACGAGCTATTGATAGTTCAGGTGTAGTCGCCCAATCGACTTCGCATGAACTATCGTCAATCCGCCGTGGGTCGCTAACTCAGTTGGCTAGAGTGTCTCGTTTACACCGAGGAAGTCGGGGG
>CANAUU010000066.1 GCA_947364965.1 uncultured Candidatus Saccharibacteria bacterium
AGCTCGAGAAATATAAATGTAAGTGGTGGAAATCTTGGTGCACCGAGAAGAAATGTGCGAAACGGGGGCTCGAAACGGGCGATCTCGGTCCAGGTTCGTATGGCGCAGCCTTCCATGATTTTCCGACGGCAGATGGAGGGGCTTTCAATCAGTTCGCAGAAATTTTGAAGCAGATGAAAGAACGACCAGAGCTAAAGACGCATTTTATCTCGCCGTGGATTCCGCAATACACGATTCGCAATAGCGATTGCCAGCAAAAAGTTGTGGTTTGTCCGTGCCACGGATGGATGCATTTCCGGATTTTGGGCGGCAAGCTGAATCTTGTGATGTTCCAAAGGAGTTGTGATATTTTGATTGGCTGCCCTAGCAATTGGGTACAATACTCGGCGCTGCTACTCGCGGTGGCGGATGTGCTGGATTTGGTGCCGGGCGAGTTTGTACATATGATTTCCGATGCACATATTTACGAAAATCAATTACCGTTTATCGACGAGATTTTGGCGCGACCGAGTCATGCTTTTCCAACCTTAAAGATTGCAAACCGACACGATAGTTTGTTCGATTATCAGCCGGATGATTTCGAGCTAACTGACTATGAGCCAGAGCCATCGATCAAAGGAATACCGGTTGCGATTTAACACTGGCGGAGATAGGAGTTTGAGATGCTTGATTCGAAGTTTTTGGAAAATGTGAGTGTAGCGAGAAAAGCAGGGAAATCGATTGGACTAGTCCAGGGGTCGTGGGATTTATTCCACCTCGGACATTTGCGTTATATCTTGAAGGCGCGAGCGCTGTGTGATTTTTTGATTATCGCGATGGATAGTGATGAAAAAATTCGCAAGCGCAAGGGGCCGACACGTCCAGTGATCCCGGAGGGGGAGAGGTATGAATTTATAACCTTGCTCGGGATTGCGGATGAGGTGGTTATTAAAGCAGTAGACGAACCGAAGTGGCACTTGATTAAGACTGTGAAGCCAGATGTCTTGATTGCGATTAAAGAAAATTACACCGACGAGCAAGTTGAGAAGCTAGAGAAGATTTGTGGGCGTGTGGCGGTTTTGCCGCGGCAGGCAAAGACTTCAACTTCGGATAAAATTCGTCAGATTACTATCGCAAGCCGAATGAAGAAAGTAGAAGGAGTTGAAGAAAAGGTCGCAAAGGCCGCGGCTGGTATGAAGAAGCGCATTCATTATTCGAAAGAAATGCCGGAACCGGTTCCTGGTTTGTTAAAAGAATTACGGAAGTCGACGGACGATGTTTGCCCGACAGCAGCGGCGTGTTTTTGGCATGGGCAGTGGGTTTATGCAACAAACCAAATTGATTTCACGATCCCAGAATATGATATCCAGAACCGGACGGAGTTGTTTTATGCGATGGTTGAGCACGCAGAGATGAACTTACTGAAGAAATTAGGCAAGGCGAAAACCGTGGACACGCCGATTTATATTACGTTGTTCCCTTGCGACAAGTGCATGAAGGTCCTGGCGGATAAGGGCGTGAAAGAGATATATTATCTTGAAGATCACCCGGATCGAAATTGGAGTAAACGTTCGCATATTTTGGCCGAGAAAAAAGGAATAAAAACTGTTTGTTTGGTGGAGAATGAAAATGAGCGAGAATAATTTGGACAACGGAGTAGTTAATGCGGGTTTGGGTGCTGTGTCCAGTGAGAGCGCTCAGTCTGAGGCGCGTGGCTGGGATAAATATAAATATATTTATCCGCCGAATGCGCGGGGACAAGAACAACTCGACATCATGCTTCGGATGGAGGCAAGCGACCGCGATCCGATGGCGCCAGAGTATATTGAACAAGAGATCTTGTTTATGACGAAATACTGGCACGTTTCGCGAAATCGTTTCCCCTACGAGGGCGCGGAGCAGCAGTTTTTGATTGTAGCAATGGGGCCAGTTTATAAAATCGAAGATATGTTGCCAGAAATGTGGGGGGATTTGCGAGAGATTTGGCTTCGACTAATGAATGAGTACCAGATGACTGGCGGAGCGTTCTGTATGCGGTTTGGCGATCCGGCACGTTCGGGGGCGTCTCTGACGCGTTTACACGCGCACATAATAATGCCAGCTGAAGGAGAAAAAGTGCGACCGACAATTGGCGGTAGAAAAGCACTGAAACCGGAGTTGCATTTGTAGTCTAAAACTATCGACTTTGACAGGACCTTGACAGCTATTCAGCGTTCGTATGGACAGCGGTGACATCGTCAAGATCATCGAGAGCGTCGAGAAGCTTCTCAAATTTCTCCTCATCAGCAGCGTCAATCGCAACGGTCGTGGTTGGGATGTATTTAAGTTCGGCGTCGGTGACGGTAAGCCCGGCGTCAATTAGCGCGGAGCGGACTTTCATGAGGTCGCTTGGGGCAGTCAGGATTTCAAGACCATCGTCGGTTTCGTCGACGTCTTCGGCGCCAGCATCAAGCACAGCCATCATGGCTTCTTCGCCTTTTTCTGAAGTTATAATCCAACCCTTGCGGGCGAACTGGAACATGACTGAGCCTGGGTCAGCCATACGACCACCGTTTTTCGACAGAGTATTGCGAACCTCTGGCATAGTGCGATTTTTGTTATCCGTAGCAACTTCGATAATAATACCGACACCGCTAGGTCCGTAGCCTTCGTAGACTTCTTCAATAAGGGCAGCAGCGCTTTTGTCGGCGACACGAGCAATGGCCCGTTCGATATTAACTTTCGGCATATTGGCTTGGCGGGCTTTTTCAAGCATCATAGCGAGCGATGGGTTCATGCTAGGGTCGGTGCCAGAGCGCGCAGCAATAGCGATTTGATTGGCGATTTTCGTGAAAAGCGCACCGCGCTTGGCGTCGACGACGGCTTTTTGGCGTTTAGTGGTGGCCCATTTACTGTGTCCGGACATATTTTCCTTCCCTGCTTTAATAATTATGATGATTGTGTGCGAAATATGGTGCCCGAGACAGGGGTTGAACCTGCACCTGATTGCTCAGACTAGCACCTGAAGCTAGCGCGTCTGCCAATTCCGCCACTCGGGCTTATTAAAAGTCGACGACTTGTCTTTTGTGAGATATTCCTGTATCCTAGCGACGATGAGCCGACCTGGGCTTATTATAGCACAAAATACCCCTGTATGGTAGGGGTATTTTGAGGCTGATTGGCCCTAGGCGGTTATTATCATTACGGCGTGCCGAGATTTAGTGAAGCTTTGCAGAGGCTGGGAGCTTTGTGTCTTTGAGAAGCGGAGCGAGTTCTTCCTCTTCGAGAGTTTCCTGTTTCAAAAGAGCTTCAGCAAGACGGTCAAGAGCCGGCATATTAGCTTTCAAAACAGCCTCAGCGCGCACGGCAGCTTCATCGGAAAGGACCTTAACTTCCTGATCGATAAGTTCAGCAGTTTTTTCGGAGTAAGGTTTTCCAGTGGCGATAGTATAATAGCCAGTTTCGCCCTCCGGGAAGACGAGGTTGCGAGTTTGCTTGCCCATACCTTCTTCGACGACCATTTCTTTACTAAGCTGAGCGACGTTCTGAAGGTCGGAAGAAGCACCGGTAGTAATAGCCTCGGGGCCGAAGACAAGCTTCTCGGCAATACGACCACCCATCGCACGAGCAAGGATGTCCTTCAGCTCATAAATATTCTTATAGCTGCGATCTTCGGGCGGAAGGAACCAAGTGACGCCGCCGGTGCGACCGCGAGGGATAATAGTGACTTTATGAACCGGGTCGGAATCCGGCAAGACGTGACCAACAATAGCGTGGCCAGCTTCGTGATAAGCAGTGAGTTTACGTTCGTGATCATTCATGACTTTGCTCTTGCGCTCAGGACCGATAGCGACGCGTTCGAAGGCCTCGGTCAAATCCTGATTAGTAATCTCTTTATGACCTTCACGAGCAGCGGTGATAGCGGCTTCATTCGCAATGTTGGCGAGGTCAGCGCCAGAACTACCAGCGGTTTTTGCGGCAAGAGCGTCAAGATTGACGTCTTTCGCAACGGGTTTATTCTTGAAATGAACGTTCAAAATTTCGAGGCGATCTTTGCGTTCCGGCAGAGTGACGTTGATGTGGCGATCGAAACGACCCGGACGGAGAAGAGCTTTATCAAGCATATCGACGCGGTTAGTGGCAGCAATAACAATTACGCCGGAGTCGTTGTCGAAACCATCCATCTCGACGAGGATTTGGTTTAAGGTCTGTTCGTCTTCGCGACCGGCGCCACCGCGAGCATCGCGCTTATGCGCAACGGCGTCGATTTCATCGATGAAGATAATCGATGGAGCGTTCTTTTTAGCCTTTGCGAAAAGGTCACGGACACGAGAAGCGCCAACACCAACGAACATTTCGGCAAATTCGGAACCGGAAATGCTGAAGAATGGGACCGCGGCTTCACCGGCGACAGCGCGAGCCATGAGAGTTTTACCGGTGCCTGGTTCTCCGGCGAGCAAAACGCCGCGAGGGATTTTAGCGCCTAGCTTTTCATATTTCTTCGGCTCTTTTAGGAAATCAACAACCTCTTCGAGGTCTTGTTTGGCGGCTTCGTTCCCCGCCACATCTTTAAAGAGGACTTTTTTCTTGTCGGGACCATAGAGTTTGGCTTTAGCCTTGCCGAAACCCATGGACTGATTGTTCATGGATTGGGCTTGACGCATCATGGAGCTGAAGAAAAGGATAATAATGATGACTGGAATGACAATGATCGCAATATCTAAAGCGTAGTCCCAAAAGCTGGAAACTTCTTTATACTCAATAACTGGGTATTTAGATTGGCACTCGGTTAGTTCGTCGCCGTTTTTGCCAGCACAATGGTCGATAAGGCCTTGTTCATAGAGCGTGCCAGAAGAATCCTTGCGAGAGGTTTGAGAATAACGATCTTCGCCCTTCTTGGTGATTTTGAGAGTGCTACCTTCGAGAGTAATCTTCGCAATATCGCCATTCTCGTCATTCGCGCGAGCAATAACGTTAGAGAGCGGAACTTCTTCGATAGTTTGCGATGGAGTTAGCAAAGTGGCAAGCATACCACAAAACAAGACAAGCAAAAAAATGAATGAAAACCAGCGTAGGATATTGCTTCCCTTTTGCTGTGGCTTCTTTTTGGTGGCTTGTGGCACGATGACCTCCTTGTTAGCGTCGAATTATGTCGCCCGCGAATGTTGGGTATATTTCTTCGTTCTTTCGCGGTTGAGTGCCTGGGCATGGCACAAAAACATTTCTGAGATCGGAAGAGCGTCGTGTAGGGAAAGAGTGTGTCAGTACGTGTAG
>CANAUU010000067.1 GCA_947364965.1 uncultured Candidatus Saccharibacteria bacterium
GCCACTTAGAACGACTGCACCAGCTGTCTTGAGGAGGATCCCACCAACAATACCAGCTACGCCACCACCGAGGTTGACTGCGAGGGATATTACGGAATTCGCTATTTCATTGGCGGAGCAAGCGTTCATGGCGTAGCCATTTCCGAGGAGTGAGCTCATGGCACGTTCGTTAGAATATGATTTACTAATAGCCGAAATAGCGGTGGTGCCTAACGTAGCGTAGGCTCCTCCTAGAACTAATTGTAGACCGGTGGCTTCCAGTGCCGAACCAGTTATTTCTTCGTCGTTTTCGCCAGTGGTGGTGACCGTTGAACTTACTTTATTGAGCGCTTCATGGATCATAGCTGAATCGCCTTCCCCAGCCATAGTTTTACTGATGCTCTCCATGAACTTCATAAAGGATTGTGCGGCTTGATACATAGAATTAGCGGCAACAGTCATGGCAATAAGGTTTCCAACTTTATAAACGCCACAGCCGAGGTTGAGAAAATCGCTGACGGTTGATGCTACTTTGGAAATATAGCCTTCAGCTTTTGTCTTAACTTCGGTTTTATCGTTGGCTGAAGTACTGCTTTTGTCTGTTGCCCCATCAAGTGTGTCGTCAATTTTTTTTGTTTCCCATTCCCCAGTTTCTTCATTGTAGACTTTTTCTTCACGTTTGGTTGGCGATTCTCCTGCTATCTGACTTGTAGCGTTGTTGTCGAATTCGCTAGCAAGCCTTTTATTGTATGCTTCTGCATCTGCGGCGGCATCGCCGGTGGATTTTGCTCCGAAGAGCCAGTTGCGACTTATCTTGCGTAATGAATAAAATTTCTCGGCTATATTATCGAAGAATGATGCGATTTTTCCTTTCCTGGAGCTGTCATATGCATCGCGGAAGGCGGCATTATTAGTGTATATTTCATCAAAGTTGTTGCTATTGATTTCCACTCCATCAAAGAATAGAGTGGTAGTATTGCCTGATTTACTTGAAGTGATATGGTTATTTGATAGGTTCCTTAAAAAGGATTTTGAAAAACCTGATGTGGGCCAAGTTGCTGATTTTGGTGTGCCTGCGGCCATAAATTTGGCTAAAATTTTAGCTCGCATTGTATTGCTAGGACCCTGTGTGTTTGTGGCCTCAGTTGGCAAGTTGTTGAGCGCTCCCATAAGGAGTGAGTTGGAGCTTCCGAGGAAGGTACCGCCGCCGACGAAGAGGGCAATGATGGTGATGAGGGCGGCGAAGCCTTTTTTCTTGCCTTTGCCTTTGACTTTGGTTTTGGTGGGGGTGAGGTCGCGACCGGAGCCGGTGTAGAGAGATTCCTCGTTCGCAGCACTGCGCGTCAGAGCGCCGTTTTCGGCGTTCCGGAGGGCGGAAACAGCATTAGTGACTGCGACAGGGGTAGCCATAGTTATCTACGCATACCTCCAGGTTTAGTGGTGATGAGAGACTCTTCGGTTTCGGAAGCGATAATCTGGATATGGACGTGGTTGGCACCGGCGAAGAAGAGACCTTGACCAACTGGGAAGTTGGCGAGGCGTTTCTTTTCTTCATTGGTGAGCTTGAAGACATCAGAAAGGACGTCAACGGCGGAGGCTGACTGTTTCAGGAGAAGCTGCATGGAGGAGTTTGCGACGATAGCGCGACCCATTTTGCTGCTCATGAAGTCTTCAACGTCCTGGGTGATAGTAGTAAGACCGAGGTAGTATTTGCGAGCACGCTTAGCGAGGCTGAAGAGGAAGTTGGCGGAGTCGTCGTATTTCATGAGTTGCCAAGCCTCGTCGACGATGAGAAGGCGGCGCTTTTGATCGGCGCGAACGATGTTCCAGATGTGAGAAAGAATAATATACATGGCGACGGGACGGAGTTCGTCCTCGAGGTCGCGGATGTTGAAGACGACCATTTGGTTATTGATGTCGATATTTGATTGTTGTGAGAAGATGCCTGCAAAAGTACCGGTCGTGTATTTGCGGAGACGCTGGGCGAGTTGTGGACCGGTGCCACCCATGTGAAGGAGGGTGTCGTAGAGGTTGATAATGGTCGGTGGAGTGGCTTGGTGGGTGAGTGGGTCGCTAGTAATGCCGGCACGGGCGTAGGTATCAATGAGGGCTTGGTCGAGGTCAGCCTCTTCGTTGGCGGTGAGAGCAGGAACGACTTGGCCATTGGCGGCGACTTGGTTGCCGCCGAGCATGAGGCGGAAAAGACCGTGGAGAGTGACAAGATTAGCGCGGAGAGCGTCATTAGCATCTTCGCTATCGACGACTTTTGGAAGGTCGAAAGGATTGATACGGACGTCGGAGTTCAAAGATAGGCGAATATAACTGCCGCCGACGGCGTCGCAAAGTTTCTGATATTCGTTTTCTGGGTCGATGATGAGGATTTCGGCGCCGATCATCATAGAACGGAGAGCTTCAAGCTTGACAGCGAAAGATTTACCAGCACCAGATTTCGCGAAGACGACGAGGTTGGCGTTTTCTAGACTGAAGCGGTCGAAAATGACAAGACCATTGTTGTGCATATTGATACCGTAGAGAATACCCTTTTCTTGGGTGAGGTCGGCGGAAGTGAATGGGAAGCTGGTGGAGATGGCGCCGGTGTTCATATTGCGGCGGATTTGGAGCTGGTCGGTGCATTGAGGCATGGTGCTGTTCATTCCCTGTTCTTGCTGGGCGCTGGCGACTTTGCTGAAGATCATTTGTTGACCGAGGAGGGTTTCGACTTTGTGCTGGACGAAGTTGAGTTCGTCAAGGGAGTCGGCCCATAAAGTGATATAGAGGCCAAAGCGGAAGAATTTTTCGGCACCGACCTGGAGTTTGTCGCGGAGTTCCTCGGCGTCGTTGATGGCGGCTTCGATTTCTGGATCGCGGACTTTGCCACGTTCGGCGTTGACTTGGTGGCTAGCTTCGAGCTGGGTGACTTTTTTGCGGAGGTTTTTCATGACGACGGTGGTTTCGACGGGATAAACATACATGGAGACGTCGAGAACCTCGTCGATGTTGATAAGGGAGGAAATCCAACCAGTGTAGAGAGTGCGAGGATAGCCATAGACGTAGATAGTGCGGCCATATTTGGTACCGAGGCGGAAATAGCCAGAGTGAATTTCGATGGAGCTAGGGGAAATGAGGTCACGGAGGGTGGTAATTCCCTGTTCAAAGGCTTGCTGGACTTCAGCTTCTTCGGCGTGTTGGGACTGAATAGCGATTTCGGCGGCAGTGAGCTGCTTGGCGACTTTGTTTTTTCTAGGCATTTGGTTTTTCTCCTTTACGAACATAAGTGGTGGCAAGTTTGGAAAAATCGACGAGCGGTTCGCGGACGGCGGTGTCGGGGTTGTTGAAGTTATAATATAACTCACTTAATTCACGGGTGTTGAGGCGGACGGATTGAATGCCAATTTGGAAAAGACCAGAAACAACTGCTTCGACGCGATTATTGAGTTCATCAACGGCTTTGTTGTAGGTATCACGGTTGATACGGGTGACTTCAGGGGCTTTTTTGCCGAAGGTTTTGAAGAGGTTTTTGGTCTGATTAACGAAGGCCTCGGCGTCGGCGGAGCTGTAATACGGGATAACGACGAAGAAGGATTTATCCATAATATTGGCTTCTTGAGAAAGAAGGTCGATAAAGTTGATGTAGTCGTCCATGAGGACACCAAGTAGCATATTGTCGTTGTTGCGACGGATGGTGGTGAGGCGATCAATGTATGGGCCAATGTCAACACGTTGAGAGCGGACGAGGATTTGGACGTTGAAATTGAGGGAGTTGAGGAAGTTTTGATAACTATATTCAACGCCTTCACGCTCTTGTTCGGACATGAGGTCGAAGTTGATGGATTGACAGGCGACGACGGCGCGGAAGGAGCCATCTTTCATAATGACAAGACCGTCGCGGAGCTCGGAGATGAGGAGGGTGGATTGAGTGGAGATGGGGTTTTCAATGACCTTGGGGGCTTGAGCTTGGCCAGTGAGGGCTTGTTGACCTTCGGGTGCTTGGCTGGCGAGAGTTTGGGTGCCCATGGTGTTCATGGCAGCTTGTTGCTGAGTGAGGACTTGTTGTTGATTGGTGTTGGACTGATACATTTGGGACTGGGCGAATTGCTGGCCAGGTTGATAGCCCATGGGTTGTGTAGCGGGCATAGCATTGGGTGCTGGCGGCATGGGGTTCTGGGCTTGGGGCGGTATAGGCATATTGTTTGGCATCGGTGGCATAGCGGATTGAGGAGCAGACCCGGCGCCTGATTGGGCGGGGACATTGAACTGACCTGGGTTGGTTTGTGGATTCATGATTACTCCTTAATGCTGCTTAATGTAGTGATACGTAAACTTCGCTTTCGTTTTCTTCACGGATGCGGTCGGCAGTTTTCTGGACGTCTTCGACAGGCTGAGGAATAGGGTTAGCGGGAGTGTCGGAAAAATTGACGGGTTGTTGATTCATGAGGGGATCTTGACCAGGAACATCAGCGCTAGTGATAGCGCCAGGGAGGTCGGGTTGAATGACGACTGGAGATTCGAAGCCGGAGGTAGTAGCAGGGGCGCCAGAAGCGGAGAATCCGCTGTCATTGCCGTTAAATTCGGCGCGGGGTTGGATGACGCGCTGACCGGGGAGTTGAATCATATTGCCGTTGGCGATGCTATTATCATAGTTATATTCTGAGGTTTCGATAGCATTACGCATTTGGTTGACGACGGCTTCGCGGCGCTTTTGTTGTTGCTGGACCATGATGTTGTTGAGGTTGTAATTATCATTGCGGTTAGCGTCGAACATATCAGTCGTGTTGTAAGCTTCGGCATAGAATTCATCTTTCATGGTGGTGCTGGCGTTTTTGATGGCGTGACCTTCAGAGTCGACAATCTCGGCCAAGAAGGAAAGGCGATGGCTGGCTTCTTCGCTAGAAAGGTCGCGGGCGCGGGAGGCTTCAACTTGTTTCGGGGCGGTGATTAAGATGGTGGATTCGCTCTGGCCGGGGAGCCAATAGCGTTTGTTAGGCTTGGTGTAGAAAGAAAGTAGCGCAGCGAGGTAGGTCTCCATAGGTTGGTCTTTTTTCAGGGGGAGGGCAAGGGCGCCAAAAAAGATCATGAACGGGACGGGGATGATGGCGAGGAGCGGGAAAAGCTGGAAGAGCGCAACGGCGAGCATGCCGCACCCAAAAACAATCATCA
>CANAUU010000068.1 GCA_947364965.1 uncultured Candidatus Saccharibacteria bacterium
TTCATCGCCATTTCCGGCATGGCTAGTCGCATCTTCCTCGCCAGCATCTTCAGCTTCTGGTGCAGCCAACGCCTCAACAACTTCCTCTTCGTCAAAATCCGCCAATCTACCGGACAAAGTCTCCAATCCGAAATCCATCCATCCGTCGAAAACAACTCTCAACTCAAAACCCACGAAGAAACCCCTAAAAAGCACCTCGACCAATTCTGGTTCCGCGCCCTCAGCTCCTCCTTCTTCGCCCATCTCCTCGACGCCATCGTCTTTGAAACCGCCGCCTTCCTCGGCCGACTTCCCTTCTGGGAATTCCTCGCCCAGGCCGGCTTCGCATTCATTGCTGGGCTCATTCTCGAAACCCTCTTCCTCCCCCTCACCAGCTACCTCGCAAAGCGCCTCAAATCCCACCTCCATTTCGAAAACGGCCACGAAATATCAGAACAAATTATTTCGCATTACGACTAACACATTAAGCATGACCGTTCTACGGAACATAAAGACTTGGCCAGAGCGGCCCGGAGCGCGTCCGAAGGGCGCGTCGTATCTAATGCGCTAAGCCAATGTGTTATAATATATACCATGTCTGACCAAAAGCCTTTCTTTGAAATCGAAAAATCCCTCCCCGGTTCGCTCGGTCGCGCCGGCATTATTCATACCGCCCACGGCGATATTAAAACCCCTGCCTTCATGTCCGTCGGTACCGGGGGTTATGTCCGCTTCCTCTCCGTCGAAGATTTAAATGCCACTGGCGCCCAAGCTATGCTCTCCAACGGCTATCACCTCCGCCGCCAAGCCTCCAAAATCGCCAAACAAGGCGGCCTCGCCCAGTGGCAACCCACCCGTCAAGATGGTCTTGACAATTCCTCCTGGCAGAAACCCACCCTGACCGACTCTGGCGGCTTCCAAGTTATGTCTCTCGGCTCCGGTCTCGGCAAAGTCGTTTCCATGGAAAAAGAACGCGGCGTCACTAACACCGCCCACAAAGAACGCCTCGCCCACGTTTCCGAAACAGGCGTCGACTTCACCGATCCCTTCGACGGCCAGCCCGATTTCATTGGCCCCGAAGAATCTATGCAAATCCAATGCCAAATCGGCGCCGACATCCACATGTCTTTCGACGAACTCACTTCCCTCGCCGACACCTACGAATATAACATTGAAGCCATGGCTCGCACCGAACGTTGGGCCGAACGCAGCCTCCGCGAGCACTTGAAACATCGCGACGACCTTGGCTATCGCCAACATCTCTATGGCGTCCTCCAGGGCGGCCGCTGGGAAGATCTCCGCCGCTCCACCGCACGAACCCTCGCTAATATGTCCATCCCAGATCCCGCCAAAACTCCAGCCAGCCCGACCTCAAACCATGTCGAAACCTCCGATCATATCGGATTCGACGGCTTCGGCCTCGGCGGCGCCTTCCTAAAAGAAGACCTCGGCGAAATCCTCCGCTGGTGCAACGAAGAACTCCCCGCGAACAAACCCCGCCATCTCCTCGGTCTCTCCCACCCCGACGACATCCTCATCGGCGCTGAAATGGGCGCCGACACCTTCGACTGTGTCGCCCCCACTCGCGAAGCCCGCCATGGCAAAATTTACACCAAAGACGGCAATCTCAACCTCCGCCAATTCGCCAACGTCGAAAAACCGCTCGAACCTGGTTGCGACTGCGCCACCTGCCGCGCCGGCTGGACCCTTGGTTCCCTCCGCGCCCTCTGGCGCTCTGGTGACCCCGCCCAGAAACAAAAATACTACCGCCTCGCCTCCGCCCACAATCTCCGTTTCATCATCCGCCTCACCGAAGAAATCCGCCAGAGCATCCTCGAAGACCGCTTCTTCGAATATCGTGACAACTTTTTACGCCGTTATTACTCACAGTCTTAAAAATTAAACAGTTTAGCAGACCGCAAATCTATGCTATAATAACCTCATGGACAAAAAAAGCTACCGCGTTGACATCGACACCAAAACCTTCGTGCGTTTCTGGCTCGTCATTCTCGCCCTTGGCCTCATCGCCCTCTTCGTCTGGAAAGCCCTCCCCGGCCTCATCATCGTCGGTATCGCCCTCTTCCTCTCCATCGCCATCCAGCCTCTCGCCGCCCGCATCAAGCGCCTGACCAAAAAAGAAAACTCTTCTTTCGCTTCCGTCATGGCTTATGTTATTATTATCCTCGTCATCGGCATCATTATCGCCGTCGTCGCCCCGGTCGTCATCGACGAAACCGTCCGCTTCGTTCGTCAACTCCCTGCCACCTTCGAAGACACCCTCGGCGGCTGGGAAGGCATCAACACCTTCGGCCAGAGCCTCGGCATCGAAAACCTCCAAGACGAAATCTTCAACGCCCTCCAGAACTTCTCCAACGCTTTCGTCAGCAACTTCAGCAGCATCCTCGTCAACAGCATCGGCGCCGTTTCCCAAGCCGCCACCGGCGTCATCCTCACCCTCATCCTCACCCTCCTCTTCTCTATCGAAGGTCCTGCCATCATTCAGTCCTTCTGGACTACTCTCGAAGGTCGCCGCAAAGACAACAAACTCCGCGCCTGGAAACGCCTCTCCGAGCGCCTCGCCGGCGTCGTCTCGACCTATGTTTCCAAACAAGTCACCGTCGCCGTCCTCGATGGCTGTGTGACGACCGTCGCCGTCCTCCTCCTCTCGCTCACCTGCGGCTTCTCCAGCGGTCTCGCCCTCCCCATGGGCCTCATCGCCATGATTTTCTACCTCATCCCCATGTTCGGTCCCATTATCAGCTGCGTCCTTATTTCCCTGCTTCTCTTCTTCAGCTCCCCCATCGCCGCCATCATCTTCCTCATTTTCTACATCGTCTACGAGCAAATCGAAAACAACTTTATCGCCCCAAAGCTCCAAGGCGACGCCCTGAACCTCCCGACCGCCCTCGTCCTCACCGCCATCGTCATCGGTATGTATATGTTCGGTCTCGTCGGCGCCATCATTGCCATCCCCATCGCCGGCTGTATCAAAGTCATCCTCGAAGAATACCCCAACCTCCGCGAAGCCGGGATATAAACCGTCTTTTTCGCATAAAGTTCCAGCCCCTTCATAGGTTCGATCTTTTCAAATTTTCGAACCTCCTCGCCCACTTCTAACAGGGGTGAGCACTAAAAATCACCTTCGAAAAAATAAAAAATCAAACTTCCATATCACCATAGTCTCGACCAAACCGAGCCCCGTGCTATAATAGGATTAACATGAACGAAACAGCCCCGCAAACTATCGCCGAAGTTGCCAAGACTCTTCGAGTTCCAACTTACGTCGTACGCAACCTATGCGACCACGGTCTCATTCCCCACCTCCGCCGCAACCACCGCGGCTTCCGCGTATTTGAACCTTGGCAAGTCGACCTCCTCCAAGTCCTCCTCAGCATGAAACGTGCCGGCTTCGATAGAAAAGAACTCCGCAAATATTCCAAACTTTGTCGCCAAGGCGCCCAGACCTTCCCCGAACGCCTCGCCCTGTTCCAAACCCGCAAACGCCAACTCTGGCAAGAAATCGCCGACCGCCAAGCCGCCATCGACTTCATCGAACGCTGGGAAGAAACCCACCAAAGCCAAGGCTCATCAGGAACCAAGCCCCACTAGCCTCGTCAAGTTTCATCAAACCCCACCAACCTCACCAAAGTCTGCTAAAGCCAAAACCCATCAAAACTAGTTCCAAACCTCGCCATTCCGTGGTATAATAACACCGTAATCCTATTGGGCCGTCGCCAAGCGGTAAGGCACTGGGTTTTGGTCCCAGCATTCGCAGGTTCGAATCCTGCCGGCCCAGCCAAGCAGAGAGCCAGAGCATTCGCTCTGGATTTCTGCTTTGTTGGAGTAGCCATCCGCTATAATATACTCATGAGCTTAACAACTCACGGCCGCGCGCCCAGAGCCTGACGACCAGTCCGCTCTCGGCAACCTGCCACAATGGAGATCGTGAAGCGTGCTCAACTAAAAATCGCAATTTGCCAACTCGAAGTCAAACCTGCCCACAAGCAGCCAAGCTCCGAGTTAAAGCAAACCTTGAGCCTCGAAATTTCCTTTAGTCACGGCTAATCCGAAATCAAAACCGCTTCTTCTACTAGTCGAGCAACCCCATAGCAGCCCCAGAGTCGCTCGGGCCCACCCAATACTACCCAACGCTCTCGTGCTCAAAGGGGCGGCATCGTCTATCAGGACAGCGACCTGTTCAGAAACGCCGGCAACAACGGTAACTACTGGTCGTCTACCCCGCACTCTAACGGCACCAACGCCTACAACCTCAACTTCAACGGCACCACCAACATCAATCCGTCCGACAACGGCAATCGGTATAACGGTCGCTCCGTTCGCTGCCTTTACCGTGCCCGATCTCCTCTCAAAACCACACAAAAAATCACAGCCACTCAAACCCCGAACCACCTAAAACCATATATAATATTTCTATGGGGCTAAACCCCCACGTCGCCAAAATTGTAGCCTGGACCGAGACTTGGCGTTAAGCGGCACAACCGTCAACAAGACGGAGCAAATCCGTCAAAACGCCGTCGATCGCCCAGCCCAAAAAGCGAAAGCGAACGACCGCAAAGCCTCGACAATCCCGCTCCAACCCCAGCGTCAAATCAGGAGATCGTGAAACTCTCTTGCGCCGTCGCATACTCGCAGGCGACCCAAGATGCGAATCGTTAAGCTAGTCCCCGGACTTTCTTAAACCATAAGCAGTTTCTTTAGCATCTACTCCAAACTCTAACGACAACAACGCCTACAACCTCAACTTTGCTACAGGCGTTAATCCGAATAACACCAACAATCGGAACAACGGCCCTCCAGTTCTTCTGCCTTCTTTTGGTGCCCGATCTCCTCCAAACCACAAACCAAATACAACGCCAAGTATCAAGCCAAAAACCAAACACAACTGCCACTCAGCTCAACATTACAATGTTATAATATTCTCATGGGCATAAACCCCCACGTCGCAAGCGACCAACGCCCCGATAATCTCGACGCCTTGGTCAATTCGTCAATCTAGGAGATCGTGAAGACCTCTCACGAACTATTAAATTCATCGAAAAAGTTCACAGACTAGATCGGAAGAGCACACGT
>CANAUU010000069.1 GCA_947364965.1 uncultured Candidatus Saccharibacteria bacterium
CACCGCGCCAAAACCAAATCCGCAAAGGTCAAAGCCGAGAAAGTCCAGACTAAACTTGCAGCTAAAATCGCCGCCAAAGCCACCCGAACCTCGGCGAAAGCTGCCGCTAAAGCCGCAAAATCCCAGGCTAAAGCCGTCCGCACTCAAGCCCGCGCCGCAAAAATCAGCGCCACTAAATCTGCTATCAAAACCTCTGCCAAATCCGCCTTGTCAAAAACCTTCAAGCTCCCAAAAGCCTCTATTCAGAAGGCCAAAGCCGCTCTAAAATCTCAATTCGCTCAGAGAACCACCCAAAAAACCGCCAAATCCGCTCAGAAGCAATCTCAAACCTCCAGCGACGAAACCTCTCAATCCATTCAAGACGCCCGCGTCGCCAAGATCTCCGGTGCTGACGTCCAGAACTCCTTCAAAATCCCGCACGACTTGCACGCTGCGAACCATAAGGGCTATAACTATGATAACGTTGCTCAGCTCAGCACTGACCAAACCGCCACCCCTCAATCCAATATGTCTCAAGCCAACATTGCCCCATCCGTCGAACTCTATAACGCCAACCCCGCCATTTACGCCCCGAAACCTCTTCGCCGCACCGCTTTCATGACCAAAGACGACCTCATCAACGCCGAATCCCGCCTCGGCAGCACAATTTTTGGGCCCGTCCCTGCTGGTCATCGCCGCGAATTCTTCCATGACCGAGAGAATATTTGGATCTGGTTCGAAAGCTGGCGCGACGAGACCGATCATCAGCACCAACTCACCGTCCGCTACGAAGTTCGCACCTCTGGCGTCTACAAGAAAATCAGCGCCGGCAGCTACTTCAAACTCGCCGGCGACGAGCTCGAGAACTTCCGTCGCGCTACCCACGCCTACCTCTATATTGTCAAAAAATATCTCTACCCAAACGCCGCTACCAGATAATCTCGTAGCATAAATTTCCATCATCATACCATATTCAAAAACCACCACCACAACATTCATCCACCCCTGTAAATCTCAAACCGCTATTGACTTTTTAGCAAATCTGTGCTACAATGGTAGTATACCGTGTGAAAAACTGCCCTAAAAGCGCTTTCGCCGGTTGCAACCCGAGAACTTTTGCTGATTTTTCGGCAAAATCTAGAACATTTTTATGAAAGGAGGGTCTGTTATGACAAGACCCAATACCTACCGACCCGATGACCGCAGAGGTCAAGGCATCTTCCGCCGTTCCCAGAAAATCCGTATCAAAAAACGCTGGAGATCATTCAACGAGCGCCGCAGCGCCGGCCAAGTCCTGGAGGACTGGGTGGGACAATTCGCCACTTGGTGGCGGTGTATGTTCGACCCGGACTGCCCAGTTTACCGCTGGGAGTTCCCGGCTGCCTGCTGGGGCGAGATGGGCGAGTATGGAGTGCGTTTTTCGACGTTCTATGGCATTCTCCTCATCGCCCTCGGCATTGCCGGTTTCTGGCTCCTGTTCGACTCCCGGATGTCGTGGTGGTTCGTGGTCAGAATTGGCATCTTCGTCGCCATGATCATCTTCGGTATCCGCCAGTTTGCCGACCTTCAAGGTCCGATTTGGTGGGCTGACCGCTGGGCGGTCAAACAGGTTCAGAGCTATTATGCCACCGGAGAATGCGCACACTATGAGCGCCGCAGCGAGGCTATGGCGCGCCTGCGTCCCGAACGTGGCAAGTTGTTGCTCAAGCCTCATGAGATCTACCGACTGGCCGAGCTCTACCACCAATTCTGCGTGGGCACTCTGTCCACCCAATCTTGGTACGAGCTGGGGAATTACACCAAGGCTGAAGTCGCTGACTTCTACAAGCTCTTCAGCATCAGCGAAAGCGATCGTCGTTTCCCGGAAGAGTACCTGAAGCCTGACCAACCCCAGCAGCAATCCTGACCCTCCTACCCCCGCACCCCCAATCCCGCAAGGGACTGGGGGTCTTTTCTTACTCAAATCTTGACCAGCGTCACGCTCAGACCTGTCGAAATTCCGCCCGAGACCCACCAACACCCGTTCCCTTGCTAGCTCACCTCCCAATCTTACAAAAAAGTATGCTACAATAACGAGCAGTGAGCGAAAACATACTTGTATGTTTTTCCGAACGCGAGGCAATTGCAGTATAAGTTAGGGACTTATGCTACAATAGTTCTAAGTAATTCAAGGAGGCATCAATGCAAAATACAAAAATTAAGTCCGCGACCGTCGCTGGCATTCTCGGGCTGTTCCTCGGCCAGTTCGGCGCGCACAACTGGTATCTCGGCAAGAAAAAGCAAGGCATCGCCCATGTCTGTCTCTTCGCCGCTAGTATGATTATTATGGTTATCGCGATGTTTATGGCTATGTCTGCGACCAGCTCACCCTATTCCTACTATCGCGCCGCGACTTCTGGCACCGCCAATATCTCTGTCGCGCTCTTCTTCCTCGCTTTATTCATCATGATGGGCAATGCAATCTGGGCGCTCGTCGAAGCAATCATCCTCTTCGCTCAGGGAGATGCTGGTCTGGCTGCTAAAGGCTATGCCGTCGCCACCCCCTACACAGCTGCCCCTGTAAACCCTGCCGCCCCTAGCACGAACACCACTTCCGCCCCAAACACGAACGCTACCCCAGTCACCACGGCGTCGACTGCTGCTTCCGCTCAGACCCCTGCTAGCACTACTCAGTCGACCGTAGCAGCTGCTCAGCCCGTCCCAACCCCTGCCGCGCCCAAACCTAAGCAACCCATGAACCCCGCGACCAAGAAGAAAATCATCATCGGCTGCGTCATTGGCGCCGTTGCCATTATCGCTATCGTTGTAGCCTGTGTTGTTATCGCCATCGTCAGTCATGTCGATTACGGTGAGACGTATCGCCAAGCCAAGGATCTCAAAGAAGACGTTGGCGAGCTCTACACCAACTACGACTGTGCCCGCGTTGTCAGCAGTGTCGACTCTGATTGGACTAGCGAAAGCACCTATAACAAGTACATCGACTCCTGCAAAGATGCCACCGATGGCATCGACGAAAAAATCGCCGAACTCGAGAAGACCGCCGGCATCCGCAAAGACTCCGCCCTCTCGACTGCTTTTGATAAGTTCAAAAAAGAATACACTGCTATGGTTCCGAATGCCGACGAATTGAATTCAAAACTCGACCTCTATAAAACCTGGCATTCCTACGTCGTCGCCGTTGATGACCTAAGCGCTAGCGATACCGACGCAAAAATCCAGTCCGCCGCCAACATTCTCATCAACTCCGGCAACGACTCCTTCAAGACCTACGGCGAAGGCTGGCTTGAACAGACTATGAACTATGTCCGCGCCTATCGTGCCTACCAAAACAGTAGCTACTCCGACCCGAACCGTTCCCAGCTCCGCGACGATATGTATACCAAACAGAGCGCTCAGCGCACTTGGGTTTCCGAGAATAAGCCCGACATCAAAGAACTCGCCCCGCTCGACTTCTCCGACACGACCGCCATGTATAATGCTTACCGTGATTTCTATGAACTCCTTACTGCAACTTACGAAGAGCACTATAACAGTGGTAGCGGCGACTGCTCTGAACTCCGCGGCGTTGTCTATTGCTCCTAATTTCCAGCAGCCAGCTTCAACGCATGGGGCGCTTTCGGGCGCCCCTTCATGCTGGCTCTAGCGCGCTTTATCGCCTCATTCCTGCGCCACTATCCTATGTACTATTTTCGCGCAAAAATCCACAGAATATGTTATAATAATAGTATGATTTATCTCGACCATGCCGCTGCTACTCCGGTCAGTCCGAATGCTCTTCGGGCGATGCTGCCATATTTTTCCGAAGACTTTTTCAACCCGTCTGCACCCTATCTCCCGGCCAAGCGCGTCCGCGAAGCCTACGAAGCCGCCAAAAATGACATTGCCCACGCCATTGGCGCGAAGGGAACTGATCTCGTTATTACTGCCGGCGCCACCGAATCCATCAATCTCGCTTTTACGGCTGCCTCTTATACCTCTCGCAGTAAAATCCTTGCCCTTGTGACCGAGCACGCCGCCGTCCTCGAAGCTGCTAAAAACTATCCCCATGAGCTGGTAAAAGTTGATAAAAATGGCTTAATTGACATAGACGATTTCCGTAAGAAATTATCTAATGAAGTTGTCTTAGTATCGATCTCCTTGGCCAATAATGAGCTCGGCACCATCCAACCACTCGCCGAAATCTCTGAGCTTCTTCGCGCTGTGCGCCAAGAACGTCTGAGGCAGGGAATCGCGACCCCGCTCTACCTCCACTCCGACGCCTCCCAGGCTCTCAACCTCCTCGATATCAACGTCGCTCGTCTTGGTGTCGACCTTTTGACGCTGAACGCCGCGAAGTGTGGTGGTCCGAAAGGTGTCGGCGCGCTCTATCTTGCCCACGGTATTACGCTCCATCCGCTCGCAGTTGGCGGTGGTCAGGAACGTGGTTTGCGTAGCGGCACCGAAAACGTACCGGGAGTAATAGGTTTTGCGACAGCTGTCAAGGAGACTAAAGCACACCTCTCCGGAAATCGCAAGAAATACCAAGAAATGGCTTCTGCTCTTCGTCAAGAACTAGCACATACCTCTATTGTAGCACACAAACCCGAAAAAGTCAAGCCGATTTTTCTCGGCAATCCGAAACACCAACTTGTTAGTTTCGTTCCGGTTTGCTTCCCGGGACTTGACGCCGAACGTCTTATCTATAAACTCGAACAAGAGGATATCTATCTCTCGACTGGCGCCGCCTGTGCCGCCAATAAGGGCAGCAAATCTCATGTCCTCGCCGCCATCGGTCTCTCCGATGACGAAATTGCTGGCTCGCTCCGCATTTCTCTCGGCGCTACCAACAACCCCGCCCAAATCCGCCAATCCGCCAGTTTAATCCGCGCTGCTGTTGAACAAGAATATCAACGCCTCGCTAAGCGCCAATAAGGGCAGCAAATCTCATGTCCTCGCCGCCATCGGTCTCTCCGATGAC
>CANAUU010000070.1 GCA_947364965.1 uncultured Candidatus Saccharibacteria bacterium
GATTCGTCAGTATTATACCAAGAAAAATACGATGAATACCCCTGACAAGCTCAGCCTCCGGAAATACGATCCGATTCTTCGCAAGCACGTTGTCTTCACCGAAACCAAGAAAAACCTCGGTCGCAACGAAGTCAAAGAGAAGAAACGCTAAAGCGTATGCCGAAAGCCCAGTCCTAAAATACTGCCTCCGCAGGGAAGCAGTATTTTTCTATCAACCACTATCAGCCCTATCAATCATCTTCAGCCATCCTCAGCCATCTTCCACCAATCGGCAACATCGGCAACCAATCTCCCACTAAACCCCGTCATCAACCACCAACAGGCACTCGCAGCCCAAGCCCCTAATCTGCCTAATCCAATACAATCTTGCGATGAACTTTTTTCTTTTTCGTCCCTACCCGAGAAACCCCTCGAGTATCTCCATTCAATGCCTCTCGAGAAGCTCCATGAGAAGCTCCATGCAACGACCCTCGAGGAGCCCTTCGCGGTTCTTCATCAGCCGGAATCACCACCTCCGCCTCCATCAAGGCCTCAAACTCCCGCTCCGCCGTCTCTCGCGAACGTTTCATCCGCTGCGCAATCACCTGTACCTCCGCTTCCGCCGCATCAAACGCGTCCATCATCTCCTGCGCCTCATCAATTTCGGCCCCATCCTCGTCTTCCTCAAAATCGTCCGAGTCCTCTTCTATGCCAGCTCCACCCTCCTCGCAATCACCCTCAAGCCCATCATCCGAGCCGAACTCAATATCCACCTCAGCTCCGTCGATATCAGCCTCATCCCCCACAAAGTCCTCCAGCTCCTCCCCTGGCAAAGCTCGCGCGCCGCGCAACGAACGCGCAGCAGCCTCTCGCTCATCCGCCTTCTTCAGAATCCGGTGCACCTTCACCGTATAATCATCCTCCGGCTCTAGCTCCTCTTCGCCCGTCACTCCCATATTCCGTGAACCCGTCACCCCCGCAAGCTCCTCCGCCGTTCTCGAAGCCGTCAAATTCGCCTCACCCGCACCCCCCCCAGCCTCGCCGGCATTCTCCGCCCGAAGCTGCTTCGGTTTCGGCAACAGCTCATCAACCCTCTCCTCAAAATCCTCCAAAACCTTCGCAAAATCCTCCCGAAACTTCCCAAACTCATAATCCATCACTGTCAATTTCCGAAAATCCGTCTTCAAATCCTCATTTTTCGTCTTCAGGACCCGCTCACGCAAACCGTACAATTTGTCCCCCTCCTCCGTCCGAAAACCTTCCGGTAAAATAAACTGCACCTCCTCAATCCGCGCCAGACCACCACGTCCCCCAGCCATAGAATCAGGCAAACCCGCGTCATCAACAACACCCGACCGACCAGCAGAATCCCTGAAACCATCTAGCATTCCACTCGTCCGCACTGTTGACTTCACCGAAATCTCCGCCGTCGGCACCAAGGTCGCCAAGGCGCTAGAGCCCGCGCCCTCTCCGCCAACCGCCGAATTGCCTGCCGTCAAAATCTCACTCGCCGTCAAGAACTTATTCCCCGGCACCTTCAGCCAATTCATGAAAAACTCATCAAAACACGCTACCACTCCCTCTTCGCGGTGTTCGCCAAACATCCGCGCGTCCAAACACAATGACACCAAATTCCCCCGCAAACACGCCATGTCCAACTCTTTTTGCAACTTTTTCGCTGAATACATTTTTTTGCCCGCCACTTTCGTCGCCATAGGCGCCCTTTTGCCAGAACCCCGCGAAGCCGTCGAAGCAACGCCAGCCCGACCCCGCACAAACTCTGCCGCCGTCGCCCGCTTCCGCGGACCCGCAGCAACTCCCCCCAAACCTCCACTAGCAGCCGCCTCCGCCCCATCCATATCCTCGCTCTGCGAACCAGAAAAATCCTCCGCCTTTTCCAAACTCTCCGCCATCACTAGATCCTCCCCCCGCGCCAAAGCTCGCGAAATCTTCCCATTCTCAAGCAAAACCCGAAAATCAGAAACTCCCGCCGCATCATAAACCCGATTCGAGCTCCGAAAGTCCAACACCCCCGCCGCATCTCCCGCCAGCGCTCCAACAAACCCCGCCGCCGAAGCCCATCTCGCCAGCCGGTCATGATACATTAATCCCGGCGTCGCCAAGACCTGTAATTTCGTGCTAAATTTCCCCTCAAATTTCTGCCGCGAAAGCTCCACCTGCTCCCGAAATTCTTCTTCATTATAAAACGCCGACAGGGAATAATAATACGGCGTCGCAACCAACTCCACCTGCTTCAAATCTACCAATTTCTGCAACCGCCGCACCAGCTCCGGTGCATATAACTCCGCCTGGTCCAACCAACTCCCTGATACCAAAAGCGAGACTTTCAACCCCGCATACCGCTGCGTGTTTCGCTCGAGCAACGCAAAAAACGACTGATAATACTTCCGCTCTGCCTCCCGAAAATCCGCCCCACCCCCGAAATATTCATGCTCTCCGCCCTCCGGCGTCTTCAAACTATAAGGCTGATGTAGCTGAAAAAACAGATGTAGCGCCCGCATTAAATACCTCTCTCTTTAACCATTACTCTCATCATACCACAAAAAATAACCATTTTCCAGACTTTCCCCAGAAACCTCCAAGAATCTACTCCTCGCGAACTCCCCATTCCGTCGGCAAATACCACTCCAAATCCCGAAACCCATACCACGCATCCATCTCGTAATAATCTTCCGTGTGGTTTGTGTAATAATCATACATCCGATACGACCCATATATAATATATGCCGCAGCAGCTAGCACGACCAACCCAAAAACAATCTTCAACAACCCCGGCAAGAACCGCACCACCGCCATCAAAAAGCCCAACGCACCCACCGCCGCCAGCGCCATACTCCCAATCAACCCAATTTTCATAATCAAGTCCGCCTGCTCGCGATTTTCCCGCGCCCGCGCCGCCTTCTCCTCCAATTCCTTACGGTTATCCGGGTCGCAGCATACCGTTTCATGCCCAACCACCGCAATCCGCAAATTCTCCGCAAAACTCGGCAGCATCAACGCAATCGGTAAAAGCAACAACACCAGCCATGACGCCAGCTTCATCCGCCTCCGCGGCTTCACTTCTTTCAAATCATCAAAATGCTCATCCATACCCCCATTATACCTCAAAATCCCCAAAGACGGCCACCAAACCCCACCAAACCCAAAACCACCACGTCAATCCCCGCCAGAAATCCCCCGACTCGCCAAAACTATGCTATAATAGTCCCAGCGTGCGCATCCCTAAACCCGCCATTCAAAGCACTCGACAGACATATAGGGGCGTAGTACAACGGTTAGTATAGCGGTCTCCAAAACCGTAGATATGGGTTCGATTCCTGTCGCCCCTGCCACGCATCTTTTCTAGAATTATTTATGAATTTTGAAAAATCCTCATCTATTCAAACTAAAACTCAACACAATTAGCTGCCTAGCCTCACCACCTTCTCCGCGCCCAATCTCCCCACCAGCACCTCATCGTGCGTCGCAAAAAGTATCGCCCCCGCATATTCCGCCAGGGCGTTTTCAATATTTTCCCGCGCCCGAATATCCAGATGATTCGTCGGCTCATCCAAAATCAGCAAATCCACCGGCCAAAGCACCGCCTTCAAAAACGCCAGCTTCACCCGCTGCCCACGCGATAACTCCCCGCACAGCCGCCGCAAATCCTCCGGTCGGAAGTCCATTGTAGCCGCTGCTTGAAACACCTCCGTCCCATTCGCCTCCACCTGCTCCAGAAAACTCCGCCGGAGGTCTAGTCCTTGCACGTCCTGTGCGATATATCCCAACTTCAACCCCGGCGCCAGCCGAATCTCCCCCGAACCTAACCACGCTCCATCAGTCCCACTCCCGCTCACTCCTTCAGCTCGAGTGCCGCCCACCTCGCCAGCCAAACCCTCTCCGCCAGAAACCTCCGCTCCATTCGCTTCCATAATCATCTTCATCAGCGTCGACTTACCCGCCCCGTTCCTCCCCGTAATCCGACACCGTTCCCCCGTAAAAATCTCAAAACTCACCCCTCTAAACACCTCTCCGCCAGCAACTACACACCCCACCTCCTTCACGCTCAAAAGCCTTCGCCGTCGACAGAAATCCGCCTCAATTTTCGCCGCATACACCTTCCGCTCCCGCGGCTTCTCGACCGCCTCTAACCGCGCCAGCTTCGTCATCGCAGTTTTCGCCGCCCTCCCCGCATTCACCTGTGCCCGGTTTTCCCGAAAGTTAAACCCCCACTTATTCTCATCTCGCGTTTTGTCGAACCCCCTCCGCCCCGACCGCGCCTTCGCCCGCTCCACCTGTTCCATCAGCACCCTCCGCTGATGCTCCGCTTTCGCATATTCTCGCGCCTGCTCTGTCCGTTCCTGCTCCCTCCGCGCCGCAAAATCCCGATAGTTTCCAACGAACATCTTTATTTTTCCATCCTTCACTTCAGCCACGTAATCCGCCACTTGGTCAATAAACTCCCGGTCATGGCTCACTACCACGACCAATCCCCGAAACCCTAAGACTTCACCCACCAGCCACGCTCGCCCCTCTGCATCTAGATTATTCGTCGGCTCATCAAGTAGCAAAATATCATAATCCCGCGCCAAAATCTTCTCCAAGGCCCGCCGCGTCCGCTCCCCGCCCGACATCTCACCATACTTCGCAGGCAAACCTCCAGAAACCAAAACCCCAACCGCATCTCCTACCACCGACTCAGTCAAATCCTGCGACAAATACTCCACTACCCCATCCGCTCGCACCACACCATCATCCGGCTTCAATTCACCCGCCAACAACTTCAACAAGGTTGACTTACCGCTCCCGTTATCACCAATCACCGCCACCACTCCTACGGCGAGTGCGAGCTTCCCTGCCGTAGGAGTGG
>CANAUU010000071.1 GCA_947364965.1 uncultured Candidatus Saccharibacteria bacterium
CATAAGTGCCAAAATCAACACCAACCAAACCCTAAAATACCGAAAAATTTGACACCCAATGTGCGCCAAAACGTCTACTTTTGCCACATCCATCACGCTAAACCTCAATTTCACCAAATCCATACATTAAAGCACCCATTAATCACTCCACCATACACTAAACAGCGCCCTTTCCAAAACCAGCCAGCCCCAGAAACCCCTTGTATATCAGAGAAAAATTTGCTATAATAAAGACAGTTCAATAACGAGAAAGGAAGCCAACCATTAGTAAAAATACACGCACTAAACTTAACGGAGAAATCCGCTACCCTTCTGTCCGCGTAATTGGAGCTAATGGAGAGCAACTCGGCATCATGTCGAGCCGCGACGCGCAGATGATCGCTAAAGAACAAGGTGTTGACCTAGTCGAAATTGCGGCTAACGCCAACCCACCAGTTGTCAAAGTCATCGACTGGGGTAAATACCAATACCAGAAGATGAAAGAAGAAGCCAAAAATCGTAAAAAAGCCCGCGAAAAACAATCTGAGCTCAAAACGATGAAAATCGGTCTCAAAATCAGCGACAACGACCTTAATATCAAAGTCCGCAAAATCAAGAGTTTCCTCGAAGACGGAGACCGTGTCAAGATTATGATTATCTTCCGCGGTCGCGAAATGGCGCACAAAGAGCTTGGTCAAGTCATTCTCGACAAAGTCCTCTCCCTCATTTCCGAAGACGTCGAGGTTGTCCAAGAGGGTAAATCCCAATTTGCGGGCCGCAACTTATCAGTCGGAATACGGAAGAAGTAATTTCCTACTTCCACGGTTCTCTGATTGTACCTCAAAAGTTTCAAAAGCCTCGAAATTAAAGGACTAAAGCCCAAACAAATTTCAAAGCTTTAAACCCAATATCAATCGCGAATATTTAGCACTCATCAAACATAAGCGCTAACCAATTCGCTCTAAACTAAAGGAAAACCTATATGCCAAAGTTAAAAACGCATAAAGGCACCGCAAAGCGTGTGAAAATTACCGGTTCCGGTAAGCTCGCTCGCGAACGCGCCTATGGCAACCATATCCTTGCCAAAAAGTCCAAAGCTCGCAAACGCAACATGAAGACTGCTGCTTTCGTGAACGGCAAAATCAAGAAAAACGTTAAGACTGCATTAGGAGTTTAATATGAGAGTTAAACGTGGTGTGCCTGCTCGGGCAAAACACAAGAAAATTTTGAACTCCGCCAAAGGGATGCAACACTACCGCACCCGGAGTTTTCGCCTCGCCAAACAAGGCGTCATCAAATCATTGCGCTACAGTTATCGCGATCGTCGCAACCGCAAACGCGATTTGCGTGCGCTCTGGATTACCCGCATCAACAATGCATCGCGCGAACTCGGTCTTTCCTATTCTCAACTCATGGCCGGCTTGAAGCAAAAAGGCGTTTCTATCGACCGTAAGATCCTCGCCGAACTTGCCGTCAACCAACCCGAAGCTTTCAAAGCCGTCGTTAATACCGTGAAGGAGACAAAATAATGGCAGTCTGCGAAATCAGTGGCAAAGGTAAAATGTATGGGCACAACGTTTCGTTCTCGCAACGCAAGACCCGCAAAGTTTTCAAGCCTAACATTCAGAAAAAGACTCTCATCATCGACGGGCGCAAAGTCAAAGTCAACGCTGCGACCTCTACCCTCCGCACTTTGAAGAAAAAGGGTCTAATCAAATCTGCAAAATAATTCAAAAGCTTCCCTAACAAGCCCATAAGCCAAAATATAGCGAAGCCAAAAACCCGCCGAGAGGCGGGTTTTTGAGCTATCAGTAAGCCGGGTTTTGTAGTCAGCCCTCTCGAGCTAACTGGCAATCATCTATCTAGACCATAAATTGCCTCATGGTTCTAGCGGTGAGCGTGCATCCTCAGGCAAAGGTTTTTTAGCACTCCTTGCAGCCGATAGGGTTTGCCCTTGTCAAATGTCACCATTTGACACTGTGAGCTCTTACCTCACTCTTTTCACCCTTACCACGAAAGCTAGAACCGCCCAATTTGACATGCGCAAAACTCGTAAGACTCGCAGAACCCACAAAACTCGCAAATTCCATAAAACCAAAGCAAAACCCGTCAATCCAAAACAAACTCCGCGAATCTCAAATCAGGTGGTCCTAGCTTCGGGCGGTATAAGTTTCTGTGGTACTTTCCCTACCCTCACGGGCGGTCGCCGTTAGCGACTATCGTGCCTTATGCTGCCCGGACTTTCCTCTTGGCGAAACCAAGCGATTGCCTTTCAAGCTCTCTAACATTATAGCATAATCCGCCCAAAAACCTCAAAAACCACACGATCCCTGGCACTGAACTAAACTCCACACAGCCCTAACCGATTCGCAAGCAGTACAAAATAGCAGTGTTCCCTGGCACCGAACTAAACCTCAACCCCAAAACTCACCAAAAATCACTATCTATTTCTCAAAATACCGATCAATCGCCTGGTTCGCCTGCGCGTCAGCCTGTTGGTTCTGTTCCCTCATCACGTGCACAAACGCACACGCCTCAAAGTTCCCTAACAACTCCCGGATATCATCATAAATCGCCAGCAAATCCCGGTTCTTGACCTTATAAATCCCCTTCATCTGGTTCACCATCATCAAATTATCCGCCACAATCCGCACCGTCTTCAAACCCAGCTCAATCGCTTTCTCAATCCCCGCTTTCATCGCATAATACTCTGCCACGCGCGCTGTCGCGAAGCCAATAAACTCCCCACCACAAGCCAAAACCGCCCCATTTGCCCCCACAATATGGTAGCCAATCCCCGAAGGCCCTGGATTTCCCCGACTCGCCCCATCAATATAGACTGTCGCACTATTCGCCACCTCTTTATAGTCCGCCCGCGTATCGCCCCGTCCCACAATCTCCAGTGCCATAATACTCGCCTCGTCCAAACGATAGCCGCTCAAATCTTCCGGCTTAATATATTTATACGCCGTATAGCGCTCCGCCGGCTTCAGCTTCACATCTTTCCCCAGCGTCACATCATATATAATATATAAATTACTCAACTGGCTTGACCCCTGTGGTGCCAAAAACGTCACCACATCCCGCAGCATCGTTTTCTCGGTGAGCTCAATCCCCAAAAACTCTTCCAACATCCGGTCCATCGCCTCTTCCGGCTGTTCACCGAATTTAATCTTCCCAGTCGGTATTTCCCACACCGGCACACCATCCACCCGCCCTTGTGCCTTCTTCATAATTAGGACTTCTCGTCCATTCTGTATAATGCCAGCTACTCGAATTCTCTGTTTCACAATTTTACCTAAATAAATCACAACATATCCCTAGTAGCGATGTTTTTCCCTGTAATATATACAAGGTGGGTAAAATCTTATGCGCCATTTCCACGGAAATGTGCCACGAAATCCCTAAAACATGATTATTCAGGAAAATCATGCCGCCACTAGGGTTAATTCCATTATACCACACCTTCCCAGGTTCCCCTAATTTCCCCAAAAACACCAACAACTTTCCCGCAAAATCCGCAACAAACCCCGAAAATCAGCAAAAATAGCCCTAAACTGGCGCTCCTACCAACCAATAGAACCCCGTCAACATACCTTGAATCCCGCCCAACATAATCTTCGAAATCACCCCTGGAAACGCAATCACAAGTATCATCACGATAATAATCCCGATCTTCTCAAACTTCTCCATCCCCTCCCTCACCACATCTGGCGCCAAAGCATACAACACTCGCGACCCATCCAACGGCGGAATTGGAATCAGATTAAAAATCCCAAAACCCAAGTTCACTAAAACCAGCTCCGTGAAAATCATCCCCACAATTCCACTCATATTTAACCAACCTGTCCAATACCCAATCAAAAAACTTATCAGCGCAATCAAGAAATTCGTAATCGGTCCCGCCACCGCCACCAGCGCCATCCCCCACGCCCCAAACTTCAAATTCCTCGTATCAACCGGCACTGGCTTCGCTCCGCCAAAAATCGGCCCACCCGACATATATAATAATACTGGCACCAAAATCGACATCACCGGATCAATATGCTTCACCGGATTCAGCGTCAACCTTCCATCATCCTTCGCCGTTTCATCCCCCAGCCAATATGCTACCAGCCCGTGCGCCAACTCATGCAACACCATTGAGAAAAGAATCACCCCCAGAATCACCACTAGGCTTAAAATCCCTTCCCAAGTGAACATTACTTCGCTACCTTCCAAACGAATACGCTAACATCAAACATGCTATTGCTATGACGCCAGCGCCACCACTTCCAGCGCCATTGGCAACGCCTCGCGGTTTTTTAGCTTAAACTTCTTCTCGGCACGCGGCGTCAATTTCAAATCCGTCACCATTCCATCTACATTCCCCATCGCAATCACCACTTTCGGCTCAATCTCACGCACCGCCCGCACCGAAGACGTGCAAAGCACATCCGACATCCCAAGGTCATCCAACGCTTTCGCATCCTCAATTCCGCCAATAATCCCGATGTGCACATTCCCCACCACTGCATCATAAATCGTCCGCCCACCAGCCACGCCCAAAGCTTCATCAAACTCCGAGCCTTCGCCTGCTTTCCCTGTCGGCGCGCCCACCGCAATCCCCCGAATCGCCACATCGCCAATCTCGAACTCTCCCGGCCCCACAATCTTCCCCACCTCTAGTTTCGCATCAATCGTTTCCGTCGCCACGTTAAACTTAATCTCGGTCTTCTTTGTCACGATTACAATTTCATCTGGATTTCTACTTTCAATTTCAAACATTTTACCTCCTTACATTTCAAAGTGTCACAGTTTCACAAAGTACTACATTCTTACAAAGCATTCTCATTTCACA
>CANAUU010000072.1 GCA_947364965.1 uncultured Candidatus Saccharibacteria bacterium
TAAAAAAACGCATCGCCTATGGCGAAATCGACCTCGTCATCGGTACCCACGCCCTCCTCACCGACGATACCGAGTTTAATTCGCTCGCTTTTTGTATTATCGACGAGCAGCATCGCTTCGGCGTCAACCAGCGTCAAAAACTCCTCCTCAAATCCCCCGACGGCTACGCTCCCCACCTCTTATCTATGACTGCCACTCCTATTCCGCGGTCCCTCCAGCTTACCGTCTTTGGCGACCTCGACGTCTCGCTCCTGAACGAACTCCCGCCCGGTCGCCAGCCCGTCACTACCCGTATCTTGAATGAAACCGAGCAGCGCGACGAGTTATATCCGAAAATGCGCGAATTACTAGCCAAAGGTCAGCAGATTTATTGGATTTGTCAACTGATTGACGAAAGTGCAAAATCATCTTCTCGCTCCTCTGCCTCCAGCCTCTCATCACGCGCAAAATCCGCCCCCAGCAGCGCCGCCTCCGTCGTCGCAGATGCTTCACGCACCTCGACTGGCGCCACTCCTGTCAAACGCCAAGCCAAAAAACTCCAAGAACTTTTCCCGGATTACCAAGTCGGTCTCTTGCACGGTAAGATGAAAGCTGACGAAAAAGACCAGATTATGGAGGATTTCGCTAATAACAAAATCCAGATTTTGGTCTCCACTACCGTCGTCGAAGTTGGTGTCAACGTTCCAAACGCCAACATGATTATCATCCAAGATTCCGAGAATTATGGCCTTGCTCAGCTTCATCAGCTCCGCGGTCGCGTCGGTCGTGGTGACCAGCCGGCCAGCTGTTTCCTCCTCACGACTGGGGAAGGGAAGCCTTCTCGCCGCCTCAAAGAAATGGAAAAGTCTACCGATGGCTTCCATCTCGCTGAAGTCGACCTGAAGATTCGCGGTCCTGGTGAGATTTACGGTGCCATGCAGCACGGTGAGCTGAACCTTCAGGTCGCTAGCTTGACGGATACGAAATTAATTGCCGAGGCAAGTCATCATGCGACCGAATTCGCAAAACACCCCGAAAACCTCCAAAATTATCCCGAACTCGCCTCTCGTATCAAGAAATATCAGCAGCTCACTACTTTGAACTAGCCTCATCTTCTAATGATATCACAGATTATCACAAAAGTCAAGCAAAAGTGTTAGCAAGTCGCTAAATTAGCATAAAACCGCTTGGAAATCTTACAAAATTGTTATATACTTTAAGAAGTAATGTATTCTACGACCACGATTTCCAAGAACTCAAAGTTCTCCGGCCGCATTGTCGGCACGCATCAGCGCCTCGACCAAGCCGCTCGGAAAGCGCTTGCGCACCATCTTTCGCGGGGCAGATATTTTCCCGCTAGCAAGGAGATCGTTCATTTTGAAGGCATTCGCGGCCCTGACGGGCTGAAGCGTAAGAGCCCTGGCATTGACGAGCCTTCGCATATGCTCTCGCCCGACAACCACGGCAAAATCGCAGCCGACCTCGCCAGTAGCCCTGCCGATGTTTCTGGCCACGAGCACCTCGACCAGCGCTCCGTCCTCACTATGATTCAGGACCATCATTGGAATCTTGCACGTGCGCTCGCCTCGAAAAACGAGGTGCGCGCCGCTTTTGAGGCGACCTGGATGGCGCATATGATTACCGACGGCCTCACTCCCGCCCATCACTATCCTCTCTCGAAGGTCCAAGACGAGCTCATGACCGACAAAGAAATGATGCGCGTGTTCGGCCAGCCCATCAAGGGCGTCATGCGCGGTCGCAGTATGCTCGAAACTCTGCGGAATAACTGGCTTTACTGGGGCGCCGGCGGGCATATGTCAAAGCATATTGCTTATGAATATGGCGTCGCTATGATTGCCGCTACTCTTCCGCCCAAGTCCTTTATCCCCAACATCAAGCCGGAAGACCTAGAAGATGTTAATATTGAACACATTTTTGACAAATCACTCAAACTTGTGAAAAGTCTTAAGATGTATGAAAGATTTTGTCAAGACGGCTGGACCACTGAACTCGCTCTCCAGACCAAAGAAATTCTCCTCCCTGAAATCGTCAAAGCCATCACGCTTGGTTGGTACTCCGCTACCGTCGAAGCCTACCATATCCGTCCCAAACCCATCAGACCGCCAAAACCCGCAAAACCTTCCAAAACTCCAAAATCTCCGAAGCTGCCAAAAGCCCAAAGGATCGCAGAAGCTAGCAAGGACCAAAAATCCGTAAAGCCCTCAAAACTTACAAAATCCCCGAAAGCCGACAACCGTGCGTAGCCGACAAAATTCAAAAACTACCGACCTCCGCATCACCTCTGGGAAATACAAGGGTCAGCGTCTCCGCTCTCCCGAATCCGCCCTCACCCATCCGATGGGCGCCCGCGAAAAACTCGCGCTTTTCAATATGCTCCAACCATATTGCATCGCCTCGGCCGCCGATGCTACGGATAGTATCGCCTCCGATGTCAACATTGATACCTTTCCCGCCAGCCCCGGCGCCTCGCCTGTTCGTGGTCCGAGAGTTCTCGATCTCTATGCCGGATCCGGTGCGCTGGGCATCGAAGCCCTGAGTCGCGGCGCCAGGGAAGTAGTCTTCGTTGAAAAGTCTCCTCGCACTGCTCACCTTATCTCTGAAAATCTCGACGCGCTCGACTTGCTTGCAAAGCCCTCCACTAATGCCAAGGCTGTGCCCGCCGCAAGAGACACTCCTGCTACAAAAGTCCTCGCCACCTCCGTTGTTGATTTTTGCCAACAAGCAAATTATCTGTCATATTTCGACATTATTATCGCCGACCCGCCATATGATAACTTTCATCCCGAAGATTTATCAAGCATAAGCCAAATTCTCACTCCGAACGGAGTTCTCATGCTCTCCTCGCCCGCCAAAGTCGAGCCACCCGAGCTTCCCGACCTCAAGCAGGAAACTACCCGCACCTACGCCGCCGCTCGCCTCTCTCTCTACCGCAAAGCATAACCCTGCCCAATATCAGGCAAAACGCGCAAGACGACTTTAGAACGCGTTGCACGCTCAACCTCCACAACTCGCCCAGACTGTGCTATAATATTTCTATGCTATCCAAAGTGACTGACTTGTACTATCAGGGATAGCACTCGTTTATGCCCGAGTGGTGAAATTGGTATACACGTATGCCTTAGGAGCATATGCCGCAAGGCGTGCTGGTTCAAGTCCAGTCTCGGGCACCACAGATTGATTTTACATGGTTTTAATGACGTAGCAAAGGGCTCTTTCCAGAGGGAATAGCCCTTTTTTGCTATTGATACTATTCCAGTTCTAGAATATAATAAAACTATCAATAGTGGAGGCAAATTTGGAGGCAACTTATATATCAACTAAGGAGGCTGCTTTGAAGTGGGGTATTTCTCAGAGAAGGGTGGCAATTTTATGTTCGGAAAACCGTATCGCCAACGCGACTATGGTCGGCAATATGTGGCTTATTCCTAAAGAAGCTCAAAAACCAGAAGATGCTAGGTTATCCGAAACGACTAGCGAACGGCCTAAGCCATTCCTAAAATGGGTTGGTGGCAAAACTCAACTCCTCCCCGAGATTCGCAAATTTTACCCTTTTAACTCTAAAATCACCAAGTATGCTGAACCTTTCGTTGGCGGCGGAGCTGTTTTAATTGACATCCTTAATAATACACAGGTGCAGGAAGCCTACATTAGCGACATGAATAGCGACCTCATCAACGCTTATCAAGTAATCAAGGATAGTGTAGATGAGCTAATTCTTGAACTCCGAGAGAAGCAAGATGCATATCTCCCGCTAGATTCAGATAGACGAAAGGAGTACTTTTACGCTCAACGAGAAACCTTCAACGCTATAAAGCATAATCCTTCTGAAGAAAACCGTGTCGCCAGGGCTGCCTTAATGATTTATCTCAATAAAACTTGCTTTAATGGCCTGTATCGAGTTAATAGCAAGGGTGACTATAATGTTCCGATGGGATCTTATAAACAGCCATTAATTTGCGATGAAGAGAATTTACTAGCCTTATCGAAAAGACTTCAAAACGTAAAAATCCAACAAGCAGATTACAAAAAAGTTGATGAGTTTGCTGATGATAGAACCTTTGTCTATTTTGACCCTCCATATCGTCCTTTAACGACAACGGCAAATTTTACTTCTTATACAGAGACAGAGTTCGATGACAAACAACAGCTAGAGCTTGCTAACTTTATTAAAAAATTAAGCAGCCGAGGCTGTAAGGTTCTAGCAAGTAATTCCGATCCGAAGAATGTGGACGAAAACGATAATTTCTTTGATGATGCTTACGCTGGTCTGAATATCAATCGAGTGCAGGCTTCGCGAATGATAAACAGCAAAGGTTCGTCGCGTGGAAAAATTAACGAATTATTAATTTCAAACTATTAAAGGAGTAATATGGAAAGAGATTTTAATCGATGGCTTAGTGAATTTAAAGGGAGTATTGCGGATTATAGATATTACGTAGATTTTGATAAAATTTATAAAAATATTAACAGCATCAAAGTTCAGCTTAATATCCTGAATTCACTTATTGGGTCGGGAAATATAGAAGAGGATTTTGATAATCTTGTTGCGAGATATCCCGAAGTGCTTAGCTGTATCCCGTTGCTATTGGCGGTCCGCACAGCAGAAATCTATGCGATTGACGAGGACGGGGAATTTACTTATAGCTTCAGAATTCCTAACTTGTCGACTGCACAGTATAAGATTTTTATGCGAAAGACTGGCCTATTTAATTTAATATCAAATCATCTTATTAATAATCTCGTAGATTACGCGACTGGCGTAGAAGTTGGTTTGGAATCGAATGGCCGCAAAAATCGTGGCGGGCA
>CANAUU010000073.1 GCA_947364965.1 uncultured Candidatus Saccharibacteria bacterium
TTCCATCGCTCTTGCCGAACTCCCTACGATTGGGTTTACTAGCAGGAACGCCAGCAGAAGCAAACCTAGACAACTAGCCCGACCGGCAATATTAACTTTATTATTTCGGCGCAAACACTCAATATAGTGTTCTTGCTCAATTTGGCTTCGCATCACGGCCCTCCTTTTAGGTTTTACGACACCGACCGCAACGCCATAAAAGTTCTAAACGCAAGAACAAAAATGGCACCGCAGCGGTGTCTGAAACCTTTTACCAGCAAGGAGAGAAGCAGCAAATCTGATTCTATTCTTTGGCAGCTACGGCGCCATTTCCAAATAAAATCAAATCAAGCAAACAAACCTATGCTACAAAAAGCAAAAACTCTCTTTGCTGTGTTGATAAAATGTTTCAGACAACCTCATTATATCACACAAAAATAAACTTGTGCTAAAAACAAGCTCAAAATCTTTCAACCAAATTATCTCCGGAAAGCCAATCAATCATCGCCCGACCAGCACCCAGACACACTCACGCCCAGCCAACAAAAAACACGCCAAAGCGCGCTCCGCCCCTGGTAGCGCCAGCTGGAATCGAACCAGCATTGTAGACTTAGAGGGTCTATGTCCTATCCGTTGAACGATGGCGCCCCATACTGACTATAAACCAGTCACATCGACCAGACATACTAACCATAAACTTGGCCAAAAGTCAGTCGCAAACTAGTCCCCTATATTATAACACAAAGCCCAACTATTCAGCACCTCTATAGGTCAGACCCGCAAAACCCAAACACTCAATATTTCAACGCGCCAATCCCACGACCCCGCCACTTACTACCAAACAGCCAGACTCACAAAAGTCCCCGCCACCCCACGAGGACTTTTTCCTAAACAGCATCTAAATCAGACTAATTTTCCGTGCAAACGTAGCCGTTCGCCTCATAATTCCCCTGAATACTCTCACGCGAACCATCAACCTTCCCCTCCGCATCCGCTACTAAGCCAAAAACTCCAATATAATCCCCCATCAGCTGTTCTGGCACCACTTTCGCATCAAAATTCACCATCACATCCACAATCTCCACCGACGCTTCCAACGCTTTAACTCCTAAGTTTGTCGCGATACCACCATACCAATTAATCTGTTCATCAAAGTAAGGTCGCGTCGCTTCTGCAGCCGCATTGTCAACAAATGTATATTTGTTCAACAAATCAATCGACCCTAGTTGATCGTTGGAAAAATTCACAGTCGCTACCAAATCATGATTCGTCAAACCCGGCAAAACATCCGCTCCGCTCGTGCCAAGATTCTTCGTACAAGTAATCATCGACACGGTTTGGTTCACATTCCCATCATCCTTGGGTGGCACATAAACTACCTCTTTATTCGCCTCGGCCTGTTGCCACAAAATCGCAAACACAATCGCCATCACCAAAGAAACCACCGCCAAAATCCCCAAGATTACCGTCAAAAGACTCGGTTTCTTTGCGCCCGCCAACTTCGGAGAAAACTTCTCCGTCGCCGGCTGCGAGCCCATCGGTACATTCGTACTCGAAGTCGGCTGCGCTGCACTCTTCATCTTTGCAAAAGGATTATACGGTTCATTAGCCGCACCCGCCCCAACAGCTCCATTTGCCCCAGATCCAGCCACTCCCGCCGAAGACCCAGCCCCATTGGACCCTGCCGCCGGCGTCGCACTCGCACCAAAAGAGCTCGTTCCAAAGCCGTTAGCTCCAGCCGAGGCCCCAGTTGAACCATTCATTGCATTCACGGTCGGCATTGCCCCAAAACCAGCCGTCGTCGGCTGCGCACCAGCACTCACCGAAGCTCCCCCACCAAAACCACTAGCGCCTGAAGCCGCCCCAGTTCCAGAACCATTCATGCCTGAAGTCCCATTCGCTGCGCCCATGCTCGGCGTCGCACTCGCGCCAAAAGCACTCGCTCCAAAACCGTTAGCTCCCCCAGCCGAAGCCCCAAAGCCACCAGCCATATTATCACTCGCCGTCACCGCCGGACCCGAAGTCACACTTCCAAGCGAACCTGGCACCGGCGCTGCTGGCACCAAAGGCTCATCTGGTCGCTCCATCGACGCCGATGGATCCGAAGCACCAATCTGCCCCAAGCCAATTGAACCACTATCCGGCTCCTTTGCCGCCATCCCCGCCGACGTCAAATTATCCGCCGCCGAAGCCAAAGAATCCGCCATCGACAAGCTCGTCGTATCAGATGACGTGAAATCCAACGCCGGTGGCACTACTGACCCAGCCCCACTCCCGCCAGTCGCCCCTGTATTTGTTGATGGATTTGTTCCGTCCGGATTCATTTTGCCTCCCTTTTTATTCTTGTTCGAAGCGCTTGAGCTCCAGCGTCCTTCGGCATATTTTAAACATTACTTTAATCCATTATACGCCCAAAACCGCTTTTCCGCAAGAAATATAAAACAAATTCAAAAGGTTTTCGCAAGCCATGCTCGGCTCGGGCTGTTGAGTTCTTGGAGATCCGGAGTTACGACGAAGACGAGCGCGCGGCACCCGTAACGACGGGATGTCGCGACGCGCTCCAAGAAATTAATAGCCCAAGCCGAGCATGAAATTACGAAAGCTTTACAGCGTCCGTTTCTTCTTCTCACGCGAGAAGAATTCCAGCCTATCCCCCACCTCAAGATTCATTTTCTTCTCCGTTTTCAGCGCCAAACCACCCACCTCATTCTCAATCAATTCCTTCGCGTCGATACGTTCCTTCTGGACGCTCTCAACTTCAGCTTCACCCAACACCGCCGAACCATGTTTAATCCGCGCCAAAACTCCCGGCACCAACTTCCCCCGGAGCATCTGCCCGCCCGCAATAATCTCCATCTTCGTAATCCTAAACACCCCCATCACCTTCATCTCGCCGAGTTCCGTCTCGACCACCTCTTCACCAAGCAAGTCCTCCATCGAAGCCCGCGCATCATCCAAAAGTTCATAAATCACCCGATAATTCCGAATCGCCACGCCATCCCGCGCCGCCAACTTCGCAATATTCGTCGGCACCCCCACATTAAACCCATAAATCACCGTGTTATCCGCCGTATCCCCCGCCGCCATATAGACATCGTTCTCCGTAATATCGCCCACACCCGTCGCCACTACGTTTAGCGTAATCTCCCCCTTCGTATCAATCATTTTCAGAGAATCCACCACGCTCGTCACCGACCCCAGCACGTCCCCCTTCACAATCACATTAAATACCTTCGCGTTGTCCTCCGTGTTCATCATCCGTAGCAAATCCGTCGAGGTCACATTCGCCGACATCGCCGCATTCGCCTCGTTCTGGGCATACATCAGAGCCGCCCGCCGCGCACTCTTCTCATCCGGATACTCCATAAACCGATCACCAAAGTTCGGCAATTCCTTGAATCCAGTCACCGTCACCGGCGTCGAAGGCGTCGCCTTCCCCTTCGGTCGACCCCGAAAATCCATCATCGTGCGAATTTTGCCATAGCTACTCCCCGCCGCCACGAACTCACCTACTTTCAATTCTCCGCCCGTCACCAAAAGATTCACCACCGACCCCTTCCCAGTCTCCATATGCGACTCAATCACCAGCCCCTCTGCCGGAATCTCTACATCTGCCTTCAATTCTTCCACATCCGCCACTAGCAAAATCGCATCCAACAATTTCTCTACATTTTCCCCCGTCTTCGCCGACAGTGGGATCATCATAATTTCCCCGCCCCATTCTTCCGGCTGCAAACCATGCGTCGATAAGTCCGCCATCGTCCGCGGCACATCCGCCCCTTCGCGATCGATCTTGTTAATCGCCACAATAATCTTCGCATTCGCCCCCTGCGCAAATTTAATCGCCTCGACCGTCTGTGGCTTCACCCCATCGTCCGCCGCCACCACAATCACCACAATATCCGTCAACATCGCCCCATGCTGCCGAATCGCCGCAAAAGCCTCATGCCCCGGCGTATCGAGGAAGGTAATCTTCCGCCCCTCATGCTCCAGCTGATACGCCGAAATATGCTGCGTAATCCCACCCGCCTCTGTTTCCACAGTCTTTTTATTAAGCAAATTATCCAGCAAAGTCGTCTTCCCGTGATCGACGTGCCCCATCACTGCCACCACTGGCGGACGCGGCACCGCGTCTTTGCTCAGCTCCCTGCGCCCCTCTTCCGCCAGCTTCGACGCCGTATTCTTCCGCTCCAGCCGCACGTTCGTCATCCCCAGCTCATCAATCATAATTTGCGCTGTTTCAAAATCCAACCGCTGATTAATCGTCGCCACAATACCGTTCTTAAACAATTCTCCAATCAACGCCGTTACCGACAACCCCAGCGCCGGCGCCAATTCGTCCACCGTAATGGAGCCTGCAATCCGAATTACCTTCTCCGCGTCACTGTTTTCCGCCATCCAAGCTCCTTTCTCACTTTTTGTTAGAAATATCTACACTTCCCCTTATTCTACCATATTTTATCGCTGTTGGGAATATTAGTTTCCTAAGTTTCAGCCAAAATCCCACAGCTAAACCCAGCTTAGAAAAGGGCACCTCGTCAAGAGGTGCCCTAATGAAAATTACTAGGAGTAATGTTGTCAGGAGTTGCGTTCAATCCACATTATGACACAAACTTGACTTGTTCACAAATAAGGTTATAACGCGGACGGCTTATTCCGCGTCACCACCGGTCTCGCCGCCAGTTTCACCACCGGTCTCGCCGCCAGTTTCACCAC
>CANAUU010000074.1 GCA_947364965.1 uncultured Candidatus Saccharibacteria bacterium
TCAACGATATAGCACATACCTATTCCTTTTTTACAATTCGATATCAAACTATATAAAGCTTCAAACTTACGAGCCCCAACGGCTCATGAAACAAAACCTTATCTCTCCCGAAAAACGCATCATGCGGAAAGATGAGCTAACGAGGCAAATCTACTTGGTAGGGCGGCGGCTGGGGCGGAGAGATTGCCAAGAAAGCTAAGTCGAGATGTTAGCCACGAAATTGATATGAATTAGGCGATTTCGCGTCATGCTTACACTCTAACTTTTATAAAATTGGTCAGGCGAAATTTTGCTCCCACCCCTGTTAGTGAGAGAAAACGACCTGACCATTTTTTTGAAAAGTGGTCAGGTAGAGAGCCAAGACGATTTGCGGTTGAGATTTGCCGAAATGCGGGAAAATGGCGATAAAAATAATAGAAATTAGGTCTATTTTGCCAAGAATTCGAGAATAGCTTCGGCGGTCTCGCGGGGCTTTTCGTAGTTATGGAGGTGTCCGGAGTCGGGGATGAACTGGAGTTCGGCGCCAATCTTTTTGGCGAGTTTCTCGGTATTGTTCTTATTGACGATGCGGTCAGATTCGCCGGCAAGGAAGAGAGTTTGTTTCTTGAACGGGAAATCGGCGACGGAGTATTGTGCGGAGAACTTGGCGGAGGCGTAGACTTCGCGGACGCGCGGAACTTTGTCGCCACTGCAGCGGTTGGTAATCTTGAGGGCTTCTTTGAACATCTTGTGGTCATGCGGGATGAAGAGGAAGCGGGTAGTAATGTAGTCAGTGAGAAGGCGCGGTATACCGGCCGAAAGTGGGACAAGCGGGGCAATGAGACGAGTGGTGCGGGCGGAAATTGGCGAGAGGAGGATAAGTTTTTCGTTGATTAAATCCGGTTCGGTGTGGGCGACGGCAGCGGCGACGATTGATCCCATGGAGTGTCCGACGAGGATGGGCTGCTCAATGCCGTGCGAGTCGATAAGACCGTGCAGATATGAAACGTAGGCTTCAGGAGTGTATTCGGGGAGTTTAGCTCCACTGAAAGGCGGAATGGGCGGCACAAAAACTTCGTATCCAGCTTCACGAATAATGCGGGCGACTTCCTCGAGCCCGAGCGGCGAGCCACGGAAACCGTGGAGTAGGATAATGCTGGGCTTCTGGGCACTGTTTTTTGTGTCGCTATCGATTGAGCCCCCGGCACTTTTGATGTCGGCTTTTTTCGTTTCGGGAGATAGTTTCTTGGCAGACATTTTAGGCAGCTTTGGTACTTTCCTGATTGTCCTTGGCGGACATTTCGGCGAGCGCGCGCTTGATGGCGGGGCGGTCAAAGCCGATGATAGTCTCGCCGTTGATTTCGGTGACAGGAACAGCGGTGATGTTCGGCATGGTCGAGGCGTCGATTTCTTGATATTCAATTCCCTGTTGGTCAAGCCATTCCATGAGCGCATGGCAATACATACAGGTTTTAGTGGTGTATACTTTAATCATGTTCTTATTATAGCACAAACTTAGATTCGTTAGCGTTTAGGGGGATGTCTCTATTATTTTACATCGAGCTTTTTGGCGGCGTCGAGCTGAGGATCGCGACCCATGTTAGTATCGTCGTAAGTGAGCTCGACTTTGACGTCGGGTGAGATACCTTCGCCGTCAATGCTGGCGCCATTTGGCGTGTACCAGCGGGCGGTGGTGACTTTGAGGAGGCTACCTTTCGAGAGATCAAAGAGGGTTTGGACGACACCTTTCCCGAAGGTGGTTTCGCCGAGGATGGTGGCTTTTTTATAATCTTTGAGTGCGCCGGCGACGATTTCCGATGCGGAAGCGGTAGCGCCGTTCGTAAGAACGATGGTTGGCATGTTGGCGAGCTTGGCTTGACCGCGGTTGGCATAGGTCGTGTCATGAGTGATGCCGTTAGTTTTCTGGACGAGAACAACATCGCCATCAATCCAGAGCGAAAGGAGATCTTTTGCGGCGGAGACGTAGCCACCGCCGTTATTGCGGAGGTCGAGGATGACTTTTTTGACGTCGTGTTTAGGGAATTCGTCGGCAATGATTTTTTGGACGAGGGTGCCAGTGTTGTTGTCGAAGCGGGTGACAGTGATGATGGCGGTCGAACCATCAAAGGTTGCGTAGGCGGAAACATTGTTGATGGTTTCGCGGGTAAGTTCAAAGGATTTTTCCTCGCCGTCACGAACAACGGTCAATTTAACCTTTGTGCCGGGAGCGCCGCGGAGTTTTGATGCGACAACATCGGAGCTTTCGGCGTAGACTTCTTCTTCGTCGATTTTATAGATAATATCGCCAGCCTTAACTCCGGCTTTGCCAGCGGGGTTGTCGGGGAGGGTGCGAAGTACGCGAACATAGCCATCGCGGAGCGCCATTTCGATGCCGATCCCAGCGCCAACATCGCCATGAAGTGAAGCTTCATATTCTTTTGCTTCCTCAGGCGTCATGTAGGCAGTATAGACATCGCCGATGGCGGCAGCGATTCCCTTTTTCGCGCCTTCAATAACTTCTTCGCGGCTGACTTCGCCGTCGTAGTTATTGACTAGAGTTGAATAGACTTCATCAAGTGCGGACCAATCGTTAGTGACCTTAGATTTGATGCCAAGATACGGCAGAAAAGTTGAGGCGAAATTAGTCCAGTTTAATCCGACAAGGATGCCAATCGCGAGTGTGACCACACCGGTGATAATCGCTCCGCCGAGGCTAACTTGTCGTTCTTCCCATTTTTTAGACATATATATATTATAGCACTTTTTCTGGGCGTTTGGGATTTTGGCGGTAATTTGTGGCGCTTAAGGGCTGAGCTAGCTACCAAAGGCGCTGGTCGAGGTGGATGTAGCGATAGAGGCTAGGGTGGACATTATAGCGGGCGCCGAAATCGCCAGGAAGACCGCTTTTCGAGCTGGCGCTGTTGTTGTATTCGGTGAGATTGATAGTGCCGTTAGCGTTGACGCTCTCGACCCACATGACGTGCCCATAAATGCCGGCCGTGCTGTAAGCGATGGTGTGCGGGGCAGGGGTGTCGTTGACGACGTAGCCACTACGCTGGGCGCTATAGCCCCAGCTTTTGGCGTCGCCCCAGGAGGAAATATAAATCCCGAAATACTCCTGTGCTTTCCAGCCAGCATAACTCGTGCATTGGCAGACGTAGCCTCCGACAACAATGTATCCGACGTTGTCTTGCGGGCAGCGGTGTGCCCAAGGGTAGGAGTTATAACCTTCGCCGACTACACCACCGCTGTTATATTTAGCGATTTCTTCGGCGATTTCTTTTTGCATAGTTTCGCGGGCGGCAGCGGCGTCGCGGGCGTAGGCGGCAGAATCATTTTCGTAGCGAGCGATGAGGGCTTGTTGCTCATTGCGACGGGCGGAAATTTCGGAACGAGTGGCTTCGGCGCTGGCAATTAGGGCGTCAACGCTGCTTTTTTGGCTTTCGAGTTGTTCTTTGAGGGTCTTGATGGCTTCGGCGGAGGTCGTCACTTGGGTTTTGGCGTTAGCTTGGCGAGTTTGACGTTCTGCGAGATCGCCCAGCGAGCTGGAGCTTGCGAGGACAAGGATGGCATCGGGTTCTTCTTCAAAATGCATATCGACAAGGAGCTTTGCGAGAGCAGATTGCTGGAGGTTGAGCTTAGCTTCATTCAAAATAATTTGCGCTTGGAGATCGTTCGCAATGGCTTGGTTCATGGAAATTTCGTCTTCAAGCATGGCAATTTCGGCGTTAAGTCGGTTAACTTCGCCTTCAAGAGTTTGGGCATTAGCAGCAGCCTCGCGGGCGCGATTTTCGGAAGCGGTTGCGCGGTCGGCAGCTTCACGACAAGCTTGCGTGACGCAGCCGGCAGGATAGGCCTGAACTTCTTCGCTGGTTTCAAACAAGAAGGATTGGCTGATGAGGATGGCGGCAACTATAGTGAAAATTGCGAGGATTTTGCGTAGACCGATAGTTTTGTGTTTTGGGTGTTTACTCATAGTTTATATATATCATGCTTATGCTAAAAAGTAAAGCATTAGGTTGGGTTGGTAGGAATTATTTAAGGTATTTCTTCATAGCTAGGCGGGCGGAGATAGTGCCGATGAGGATACCAACACCGATGACGCAAAGATAGACAAGGACGAGCTTACTAGTGCTCATGAGCTCGGAGACTAGACTAATGTCGATGCCGTAAGAGGCGAGATTGGGAGCGATAATACGGAACCCGACGTAAGCAAGAGTGCTGGCGAGGAGACCAGAAATGATACCGCTGATTTGCGCCTCGATGAGGAATGGTCCGCGGATAAAACTGGTGTCAGCGCCGACGAGCTTCATCATGTAAATCTCTTCGCGACGAGAGAAAATGGCCATGCGGATGGTGTTGAAGATGACGAGGACGGAGATGACGATGAAGATAGCGCCAAGGATGAGACCGCCGTTTTTGGCGATGGTGGCCCAAGAGTTGATGGTCTGGATTTCGGCTTGGTTAGCGTCGTAGGTCGGTTCCTTATCTTTGCTGAGGTTAGCTTGGAATAGCTCATCGGTTTCGACAATGTGGCGGATACTGTTCAAATCGTTAACATTATAAACCTTGA
>CANAUU010000075.1 GCA_947364965.1 uncultured Candidatus Saccharibacteria bacterium
AGATTCGCCTTAGTGACTGGAGTTCAGACGTGTGCTCTTCCGATCTCTTTGCGGCGGACGACGCCAGAAAGGTCATACCCGACGAGCATATCAAGGGTTTGGCGAGCTTGTTGAGAAGCGACCATATCCATGTCGACGGTGCGGGGATTCTGGATGGCAGCTTCGAGGGCGGGTTTGGTGATTTCGTGGAAAGTAATGCGTTTCGTTCCCTTCGGAAGTTTCAAGACTTCCATTAGGTGCCAAGAAATGGCTTCTCCCTCGCGGTCTTCATCGGTTGCGAGCCAGATGGTGTCGGCGGCTTTGGCGGCTTTCTTGAGGTCGGAAATAATTTTGGTGTGCCCGGGGTCGATTTCGTAAGTGACGTCGAAGGTAGATTTGTCGACTTTGGTGTCTTTCCTAATGTGCCCGACTGAAGCCAAGACATGAAAATCTTTACCAAGATATTTCTCGATAGTGTTGGCTTTGGCCGGAGACTCGACGATTACTAAATTCTTAGGCATATATTATATATCATAACATACGCGTCAAGTGCTGGGCGAGAATTTTTAGCGGGCTGGATGTGCTGTCGTGCAAAATACTATTGCTTTTTTGGAAAATACTTGCGCTAAAGTTGTAAACGGCTGTGCTTGTTAAAATTTGTTGATTCGTGATATAATGGCGAATTTTTGGTGGTCTTGAACACGCGGAGAGATTATTCATGCTTGTGCTTGTTATTTTGGGAAGATTTGCTATATACTGGGGCGCATGGCGGGCGGATTGGACATTAAAAGGTAGAGGGTGGAGTGAAATGGCGGGAAGGAGAGAATATGCTGATAAGTTTATTGCTCGAGTTGCTGCGATTTCTGCGTGACTACTTGCAAACGCAGCAAACCAAAAATGATACTACGGTTATGATTATTATCATAAAGAAGTAGTATCACCTTTACGTAATTTAATTGTACCTTAACATAATAGTTATGTCTAGTCTTATTCTAGCCGAACTGTGAGGTTTTGGCAAGACCCGCCATATTATTTTGTCGCTGTATTATTCTGGGCTTTTGGGTTTTGGGTACCAAAAAGCCCCAGGTAAGGGTGGGCATCACCTGGGGCTTTTTGGCCCTATAACGCATCGTCGTTCGACTCCGGGTTGCCCCAGAAGCGCGACCCACCTCACACAATCGCGGGGTCCGCCGGTTACAGGGATTGCTATGCCTTCGAAAGATTCCCTAAAAGTGGAGGTAATACTTGCAGTCTGCGACTATAGAAAAGAAAAATCGCAAACCCTAGGGGTTTCAAAAGCACGCAATTTTGTATTACAGGCTAAAATCCGAAGATTCTAACTTGTAGCAAAATTATGATTTATTTAGGTACAGTTGGAGCTATGTGATGCAATTAACTCTAACTAATAAGCATTATAGCACACGGAGAATTAAATGTCAATACTTTTTTCACATTTTCTTTCACAAAACAACGAAATTGCGCCTCAAGAGGCTGACTTTACAGAGGTGTTAGCCTCTATTGCGCTTGCGCCTAAAACGTTGTATTTTTATGGAAAAATGCCGAAAAATAGGGTTTTCGAGGAAGGTAGAAGGCCGAGGACGGTGGCGATTGTGGGGACGAGAAAACCGACAAAATATGGCGAGATGGTGGCGCATGAGCTGGCTTATGCTGTGGCGAAGCGGGGTGGAGTGGTGGTTTCGGGTTTGGCTTTTGGGATTGATTCAATTGCGCATAGGGGTGCGTTGGAGGCGGGCGGGGTGACGGTGGCGGTGCTTGGGACGCCGATTGATCAAATTTATCCGCGAGCGCACCAGGGGTTGGCGGAGAAAATTGTGGAAACGGGAGGGTGCGTGATGAGTGAATTGCCGCCGGGGGCGGTTCATGGGGTGGATTACCGCGCGAAAACCTGCTTTCTCCGGCGAAATCGCTTGATTTCAGGGCTGGCGGACGTGGTGGTGATACCAGAGGCGGCTGAGCGAAGTGGATCGCTAAATACGGCCGCACACGCGTTAGAGCAGGGTCGGGAGATTTTTGCGGTGCCGGGAGATATTACACGACCGATGTCAAGGGGGTGTAATCGGATGATTTGTCAAGGCGCGATGCCGTATACAGGGGTGGAAGATGTTTTGGAGGTGTTGTTCCCTGCGGAGCGGCGACGGGTTATGAGTGCTGGGAAAGTTGTTGGTGGGTTGGCTGATGGGGCGGTTTTTGGCGATACGGCGGAGGAGACGGCGATTTTGAGGGCGCTAATGGCGGGAATGCGGGATGGAGAGGAGATGTTGGCGCAGACTGGGCTTTCGGCGGCGGAATTTAGCCAAGCGGTGACGATGTTGGAGATAAAGGGGCGTGTGCGGGCGCTAGGGGCGAATAGGTGGGTGATGAGGTGATTGGGGCAGTTTCGGCACTTTTGAGCGTTTTTGTGGCGTTTGGGGGATATTTGGCGCTTTGTCGTGTTGGGAATGGATTTGGGGCATGAAAAGACCCCGCTGCGCGCTGGATGCGTTTAGCGGGGTTGGGGGAGGAGGGGTATTACTTATGTGCTTGTGGGCTCCGCTAGGGCGGACGGGCGACGCGTTTGCCATAAATTTCAGGCATACGCGCCGCCATGATGTCCGCGAGCGGGCTTTTCGGCGTGATTTTGTCACGCCAGGTTAGCAGGCAGGCCGGTAGCGGAGGCAACTCACGGGTTGTTGATGTGAGAAGCCTGATCGTCGGTGATTGTGCCGTTGCAGGCCACGGGGATCGGCGGGATGCCGAACTCGTTCTTGACTCCGAACGGAAAACCACTCTGCATGGAGGCGAACTGGACGTGCTTGCCGCCGTCGCCCGGCTTGATGACGCACTCGATTTCCCCGTTCTGGGAACCAGTGTCGAAAACGAACTCGACATAGGTCTTGGCGGGGATGCCGATAACGTCAACCATCTGCTTCTGCGCCCCGTTCTCCAGGATGGGCTTGCCGTTCTCGTCGGTCAGATTCAGGACGATGGGCTTGCCGGGGAGAACCGCCTCGCTGTGGGTGTAGGCCAGGAAGCGGGCTGTCGTGTAGCGGGTGTCCAGCGGGCAGGGGCTCACCAGGTTAAACTCGATGGTGCCGACGGTGCTGTTGGAGACGATCTGAACGCCGCCGTCGGGGGCCTCGTAGAGCTTGACGATCTCGAAGGTGGCAGTCGGCTGATCGGGGTTGGCGTACAGGCCGCACATGTCGATCAGCTCCTTCATCGTGATGGGCTTATCGTCGGGAGTGCGGAGCTTGTAGATAGCGCGTGTGGTTGCGGATACGAAGTTCTGGTTAGACATAACATTTCCTCCTTATTAACGCGGACGCGAAGGTCCGGACTAGGCTAGCAGTAAGATTTACTAGCCTCGGCTGCTCCGGCGGGTTGGATTTGCCGGATTATTTCCATTGTAGCACAGATAAGCATAAATGTCAATAGTTTTATCACATTTTTGTGAGTTTTTTGAGATTGACAGAGAGAAAAGGGGGTGTTATAATGGAAGTTGCCTGGGTAAAACTATAGTTTTTGTCGGTTTCTGGCGTTTGTGCTGGAAGTTGGCAGGAGATGGTTGAGCCTGGAGTACTATACCTCTAGGAGGTTGTTAAAATGGAAGAGAAGAAAACTAATCAGGGTGCCGGCATGCCCGCGTTCGATGTGTGGGCTTATGACGTGCTGGGTGAGAGCGACCTGAAGGCAGCGGCCAGCAGTGGTTCGGTGCTGACGGTTAAGCTGATGCGCCGGGCGCGTAAGGAGGGGTGCGATACTCTGATCTATCGGGTGCCGGTACAGCTGAAGGTTCTGGATGTGAAGACGCGGCGGCGTGCCGGTGCGGCAGCGCCGACGACGCATCGTGAGCTGGAGGTTAAGGTCGAGGTGGCTAATGATGTCCAGAAGGGTGTGCTGAACGCCTTCGATGACGGCCAGGGGCTGTCGGCTTTCAAGGCCGGAACGCAGTTTACGCTGGTTTTCTGGCCGGATGGCACTATGGCGCGGGTGAGCCGCAGCTCCGAGGTGCTTTATACCTGATTTTCGCAGCTGATCAATTGACTTTGGCGCCGGGTGAGAGCCGAGGCTTTAACTTTGAACTGGCTCTTGCTGGGCGAGAACGGAGGGAGACCTATGAGCAAGAAAGGCAGAGCAGTGGCCAAGAGAGTCGTAAAACGCAACGACACCAAGAAGGCGCGCCAGCAGGGCGACCAGGTCGTGCGCAAGGCTCTTGATGCGATGAAAGCCGAAGAGGCTGAGATTGCGGCTACGGCTGACGGGGCTGCTAAGGATAGCAAGCCCAACTGATCCAACTGAGCGCCGGCTGGTCGAGCCAGCGGTTTTGGTGTTTTGGTAAGTCCGACTAGTTTTGATGAGCCGACAAATTTCTTTTCCAAGCACATTTTGATTTTATCCACATCTGTGGGGTGCCCCTGTATTACAGGGGCCCTTTTACGTTAAGCAGTTGCCGAATTCGTGGGTGCGGTGGTGGCTGCGAGCTGTGGGATGGGCTATTGTGTAATTGAGGTTGGTTGAGGCG
>CANAUU010000076.1 GCA_947364965.1 uncultured Candidatus Saccharibacteria bacterium
ACGTCTCCATCCGTAAAGCCCAAAACAAAAACGACACCGCAAGGGTGTTACAACAGACTATCCAAAGATCGATATACTCGTCCTGAACGGCTGCTCCTTACGGTGCCGTTTATACCCAGGACGAAATATAAAATCTTGGATAAAAAATCCGATCTTCAAATGATAATCTGTTGTAACATTATCATTATACCACAAAACTCAAGCCCGCAAGCCCAAAACAACAAAATCTAACTCACAAACCAAAATCCAACCCTCACAACAAAATCCCCCACAAAAAACAATCACAACCCAAAACCACCCCCGCAAAAACCAATCCCCTATCTCCCGTCCCCGAAAATCACCTTCATCCCCCGCTCCGCCTTCCGCACCTCAATCTTCGAAACCCCCTTGAGCTTCTGATACTCCCCCTCCGCCTGAATTTCCACATCACTCGGCCTATCAAACTCAATCACATCCCCCTCCGTCTCCTTAAGCGGCACCCTAAAAATTACGCTCTTCAATCCAAACCCCACCATCTTCCAAAACTTCCCTAGCCCCCGCACAACACTCCCAAACTTCCCCTCCTCGAGATACCACTTTCCACCTTTCATCAGCTTCGCCAAGGTCGGGCCATTTACTGCTAAATAATCCGTGGTCCCCTCCGGCACTGCCTCCCCGTTCACCTTCACCACCACATTACCAGAGGCCCTTGCGTCACCAGAAACGCCCTCAACAGTAGCATTCTCCCCATCAACATCCTCGCTGCCAGCAGCATTCTCTCCGCTATCCACCGAAGACCCTGTCGCCGGCAAAAAATTTCGCTTCCGATTCTTCAAATACCAAAACACCGCCACAAACAACGAATATAACGCCCCTCGCTTCCCCGTATTCAAACTCTTCCGCACCCGATCCCCGTCCATCAGCTCCGTCGCCTCCGCCAAAAGCCCCAGCGTTGCATAACACGGCGCATATCGCCAATGCTCCCCGTCCACCAAAATTTCCAACGGATAAATCTCCCGGATCCCCACACTGCTAGCACTCCCGTGGCCAACAACCGCACCACGACCACTCCCCTCATCCACATCACCAACCTCATCCGCATCAGGACCCCCAGCCTCCTCAACAGTTTCAACGTCCTCTACACTACTAGCCACAAACCTCTTCACAATCTCGTCCAGTCCCCCAACATATTCCCCACCATACTCGACCGGTCGCCGCGTCTTCAACATTCGCGCCATATCATTGAAATTCCCGTATCCAATCGCCGAGAACGTCACATCCTTTTTTGACTTCATCACCGCATTCGCCGCAATTGTCGCCGTCCCGTCGCCCCCCGCCGACACCACCAAATCACCATCTCCCAACATCCCCGCCAACGTCGAAACATTGTGCTCCACCGAGGTTCGCTTAATCTCATATTTCCCCACCAAAAACCCCGACACCGCCCTCGCCGGCGCCAGAATCTCCGCCTCCACCGCCGCATGATGCGACGACCGCGGATTATAAACGACCCATAATTTCCTAATCATTTCCCCTTTATTATACTTCATTTTATGAATTAAGGCCAAGTTGGGCTTGGTTAATTACTTTTGGAGACCGTTCCGCAGGATGGCATCCGAGGAAAAGGAGACTCGCGCCCGTAAAGACGGGCCGCAAGAACTCCGTGTCGACAAAAGTGTGTCGACCAAGCCCAACTCGAACTTAACTAATTGTAATCCCGCCTGGAATCAGCCAGTTCAAAACCGTAAACATCAGTGCCCACGCCACGAGCCCAATTACAATCTCAATCAGCCTCTTTTTCGCCTTTGCTACCTGAGCCACATCATCCCGTGCTGTCATGTACTGAATCCCCGCGATAATCACCCCCAGCACCGCCGCCGCTCCGAGACCATACACCAACAAGCTCAAAACAAACTTCAGAATATCCTCAATTTCCCAATTACCGGGCAAGATACTCGTTTCCACATCCGCAAGCACCCTCCCCGCCACCATTTCCACCGCCGCAAACTTCGTCAAAAGCCAACTCATCCTTCCTCCTTACGCTGCCGTCTCCGCAGCTATTACTCCAAAACCCACTTCTACAGTCATTACCTCAAACACACAAGCCATTACTTCAAATACCCATGCAGTTTCTTCGTCTGCTTATGCTTCCTGAGCTTCGACAAAGCCTTCGCCTCAATCTGGCGAATCCGCTCCCTCGTCACCGAAAACTCATTCCCAACTTCCTCAAGCGTATGCGAACGCCCGCCCCCAATTCCGAACCGCAAACGAATAATCTTCTGTTCCCGCTCCGAAAGCGTCGTCAAAATCTCTGCAATCTGCTCCTTGAGAATCTGATTTGCGGTCGCATCTTCTGGTGAATCCCGTTCCGAATCCTCGACAAAATCCCCCAGCACCGACTCCTCATCGTCCCCATCGCGCCCCACCGATGCATCCAGCGACGCAATGTCCTGCTTAATCCGCATCACATATTCAATCTTCTCGGTTTCCATCCCCATCGCATTCGCGATCTCTTCATTGGTCGGCTCACGATTCAACTCCTGCGTCAAGCGCCGCGTCGTCCGAAGCACCTTATTAATCGTCTCCACCATGTGTACCGGAATTCGAATCGTCCGCGCCTGATCCGCAATCGCCCGCGTAATCGCCTGACGAATCCACCACGTCGCATAAGTCGAAAACTTAAACCCTTTATCCGGGTCAAACTTCTCCACCGCCCTGAGCAGCCCAGTATTCCCCTCCTGAATCAAATCCAAAAAGTCCAGCCCGCGCCCGCCATACCGCTTCGCAATCGAAACTACCAAGCGCATATTCGCTTCTGCCAGCTTGTCCTTCGCCTTTTTGTCCCCCTCCATTGCTTTCTTAGCGAGCTCCAACTCCTCTTCTTGCGAAAGCAGCGGAATCTTCCCAATCTCTCGGAGATACATCCGCACCGAATCGTCCGCAAAAGCATCGACGTTATCCGCCGTAATTGCGAGCTCATCATCCAAAAACTCATCCTCTTCTTCCAGCTCATCCGCCGCTGGCTCGCCGAGGTCAAGCATCACATTTTTGCTCTTTGAGATATCTTCTTCATTATCATCCATTACATCATAGTATACTAAAAACCTCCAGTTTTTACAACTCCGAAATCAAAACTTCACTCCCCAACTCCCCAGTGCCGCAAAAACCTCAAAATTACCCTAAACCTACTTCACCTTCAGCGCCGCAATCTGCCTCAAAATCTCCTCAGTCTTATCCTCATCATCCGCGTATTTTTCCAGCTCCGCCTGCAAAACTCGAATTCGCTGTCTATTCATCTCTATCTTATACCTCGCAAAAATCGCATCCGCCTCCGCCTCCAACTTCGCCTTCGGAAGCCCACCATATGAGTTCTCAAACACCATTTCGAGCTCCCCCACTTTCACCTCATCCGTAATCAAATCCAAATTATACTTATTCTCCACTTCCCCATGAATAATCAACGCCTGCAACATATCATTCAACTTCTGCAAGAGGTCGATTTTCGCCTGCTCTCCCTTCGTCGACACCTCTTTCAACCTTTGCATACTATTGCTCGACGACATCTTCAAATCCTTCTCCTTCAAATCTTCCACCGAACAATCCAACTTCCGCGCCACCAACTGCTCATAATGTTTCCTCTCTACTGCATCGCTCACATACCTGAGTAGTTTCAGTGCAATACTTGAGTATTCCTTCTTCCCCACCCCCGAATTCAAATCCAGATTCTCCTCGTATTTATCCAGCAACCAATCCACCGCCGGTCGATAATTCCCTACCGCCTCTTGCCACAGTCGCGGGTCCTTCTGAATCAACTCATCCGGGTCCTTCGCCCCATGATAATCCGAAATCACGCTCAAGTTTACCCCGAGATCCCCCGCCATCATAATCGCCCGTTCCGTCGCCTTCACCCCCGCTGCGTCCCCGTCATACGCCAACCGCACATCCGGCGTCAACCTAGACAAACTCTTCAAATGCAGCTCCGTCATCGCCGTCCCGCTTGTCGCCACCGCTTCCTTCACCCCTGCTTGATGCGAAGAAATCACATCCATATTCCCTTCTACAATCACCACAAAATTGCTCTGTCGAATTGCCTCCTTCGCCTGCGCCAGCCCGAAAATAAACCGGCTCTTATTAAACAGCAACGTCTCTGGCGTATTCAAATATTTCGGCTCTCCCTGGTCAATCACCCGCGCCGTATAGCCAATCACCCCGTTCGTATCAATAAACGGCACCATCATCCGCCCCCGGAACAGATCTCCGCCAAACCTGTTCAGAAGTCCCGCCGTCATGAGCTCCGCTTTCGTATACCCCCGGCTCTCCAAAAACTGCAACAGAGCCTTCCCTGTATTCGGCGCATAACCAATCCGAAACTCCTGAATAATACCCTTCCGCATCCCCCGCCGATCCATCACATATTCAATAATCGCTTTATTCTTCGT
>CANAUU010000077.1 GCA_947364965.1 uncultured Candidatus Saccharibacteria bacterium
GTACTGACACACTCTTTCCCTACACGACGCTCTTCCGATCTATCAAATTTTCAAACTATCAAATTAACAGAAAGGGAATTATGACAGGACTCGTCCTCAATCAAGTCTCAAAGTCTTTCGCCGGCAAAAAAGTTGTTGACAAAGTCTCTTTGAAACTCGACAAACCCGGCGTCTATGGTCTTCTCGGTACCAACGGCGCTGGCAAAACCACCACTATTCGTATGTTGCTCGGTATCATCAATAAAGACAGTGGTGAAATCACTTGGAACGGCCAAGCCGTCAACCGTAAAGACGTCAATTTCGGCTACTTACCCGAAGAACGCGGCGTCTATCCAAAAACAAAAATCCTTGATCAGCTCATTTACTTCGCCGAGCTCAAAGGCATGAACAAAACTGACGCCGAGAGTTCAATTCGCAAATGGGCAGAACGCCTCAAAGTCGAAGAATATCTCGAAATGACAGCCGAAAAACTTTCTAAAGGTAATCAGCAAAAAATCCAGTTCATGACCGCCATCATCCACAACCCCGACCTCGTCGTGCTTGATGAACCGTTTAGTGGTCTTGATCCCGTCAACACGACCATCCTAAAAGACATTATTATCGACCTCGTCCGAAGCGAAAAATACGTCATCATGTCCGCTCACCAGATGGCCACCATCGAGGAATTCTGCAGCGATATCCTCATTCTCAACAAGGGCAAAACCGTCCTCCAAGGCAACCTCAAAGATATTAAAGCCGCCTATCCAGCCAACCGTGTCGAAATCGATGTTGACGAAAATATCGACCAAGAAATCAAACAAGCCAAACTCGAACTTTTGAATGAAAAGAACCATCAATACACCTTACGTATTTCTGACGAATCTGCAGCCGAAAAACTTCTCCAAAAACTCGTCGAAAAGCATATCAAAGTCAACAAGTTCGAGATCTTGAAACCAACCCTCAACGATATTTTTATCGAAAAAGTTGGCGCCACCAACGAAGCCAATCTCGCAACCACCGAAAATCTCAACAACGAAGAACTAGGAGTCAACAATGAAGACAATGACTAATCTAAAAGATATTTGGACCGTCGCAAAGTTCACCATGAAAGACTTAATCGGTCGCAAGTCTTTCCGTATTTCAACCATCATAATTCTACTACTCATTATCGTTGGCTTCAACGTCCCTAATTTCCTGAACAGCATCAATGGCGGAGACTTTAGCGAAACCATCCTCATTTCCGATCCAGAAAATGTCTTCGACAATCAACTCGAAGCGCTAAATACGCTCGACCCGAATTACAAGTATGAACCGGTTGATTTGAATGCCGACGAGATTAAAGCCAAGCTCGAGGCCGGCGATGCTAGTTCCGCAGTCACAATCGAAAAAACCTCCGACAACATCAAAATCACCTACATCACCGAAAACACCGCCATGCTCACTGGTTTCCCAACCGGTCTCATGGACGCGCTCAGCAGCCTCTATACTAGCATCCAGATCCAAAAACTAAACCTCAGCGACAAGCAACTCGCCAGCCTCTCGCCGAACTTTGAATTCGAACTCCGCCAAACCGAAGATCAAAACATTGGCGGCAACATTGGCGTCATGCTCATCCTCTCCTGCGTGCTCTTCTTCGCTATCTACTTCTGCGCCTTCCAAGTTTCCAGCTCAATCACCACCGAAAAAACTTCAAAGATTATGGAAACCCTCGTCACCTCCACCAGCCCACGCACCATTATTCTAGGTAAAACCATCGGCATCGGTCTCGTCGGGCTCGGACAAGTTTTGCTCTTTAGCGCTACGGCCATTATCTGCGCCAAACTCTGTCTCGACGCTGAACTCCTGAACGCTATGCTTGACCTCTCGAATTTCACTCCATACCTCGCCATCATCACTATCGTCTATTTCATCCTTGGCTACTTCGCCTACGCCCTACTCTACGCCCTCACCGGCTCCACTGTCAGCAAACCAGAAGACATCCAATCCGCCAACACGCCAGTCGTCATCCTTACTATGATTGGCTTCTATCTCTCCTACTTCACCCTCACCAACCCGACTGGCGAATTAAACGTATTCGCTTCGCTCCTGCCTATCTCTTCGCCATTCTGTATGCCGCTTCGCATCATGATGGGTTTAGCGAACGGCTGGGATGTCGCCCTCTCTATTGCTATCCTACTTGTCTTCTGTTTCATTGTTGCGCGTATCGCTATCAAAGTCTATTCCAATGCTATTCTGAATTACGGATCAAAAATGACACTCGCCGACATCGTCCGCACCTACAAACAGAAATAAACTCATCAAAAAGTGGAGCCACCCATAGCCCCACTTTTTTGCTATAATATAACTATGAACGAATTAGTTATCCATGGAGCATATCGACACTATAAAGGCGATTATTACATCGTCGAAAGCGTCGCTCATCATAGCGAAACCGGCGAAGAGTTAGTCATTTATCGCGGGCTCTACGAAAACGGTCATATGTATTGCGCTCGTCCGAAAGACATGTTCTTAAGCAAAATCGACCCAGCCAAAATTCCTGACAGTATGCCAAAACAAAAGTATCGCTTCGAGCTTCAAAACATCAAAAGCGTCGCCCAGCATTAACTCAACGCATGACCAAATATTACGCCGCTATCGACCTCAAATCCTTTTATGCCTCCGTCGAGTGTAATGAACGTGGTCTCGACCCGCTCACGACCAATCTAGTCGTCGCCGACAGCTCGCGTACCGAAAAGACAATTTGTCTCGCCGTTTCGCCATCACTCAAATCCTACGGGATATCTGGTCGCGCCCGGCTTTTTCAAGTCGTCGAAAAAGTTCGCGAAATCAACGCCGAACGCCTCCGTCATGCTCCGCTCAAAGTCTTTCTCGGTCAATCTTCCGATAATCAGCAGTTGCAACAAAACCCTAATCTCGCCCTCGACTATATCATCGCCACTCCGCGCATGAAATATTATCTCGATTATAGCTCGCGTATTTACAATATTTATCTCCGCCATATCGCGCCAGACGACATTTATGCCTACTCTATCGACGAAATTTTCTGCGACATCACCAGCTATCTAAAACTCCATCATCTCACGCCCACGCAATTTGTCAGCCGAATCATCAATGACATCTATCACGAAACCGGCATCACTGCCACTGCCGGCATTGGCACCAATTTATTCCTCGCCAAAGTCGCCATGGACATTCTTGCGAAACACGCCGCGCCCGATAAAACCGGCGCCCGCATCGCCGAGCTCAACGAGCAAAGTTTTCGCGAACGACTTTGGGCGCATCAACCCATCACTGATTTTTGGCGCGTTGGTCGCGGTTACGCCAAACGCCTCGCCAGCCATAACCTCCACACTATGGGGGGGGCATTGCTCGTTGCTCGCTCAAAAACGAGCAATTGCTCTATGATCTATTCGGCGTTAATGCCGAGTTGCTCATCGATCATGCCTGGGGCTACGAAAATGTTGAAATTTCCGACGTCAAAAACTATCGCCCAGAAACTAAGAGCCTCAGCTCCGGACAAGTCCTTTCTCGCCCATATTCCTTCACTGAAGCCATGGTTATTCTCCGTGAAATGGCAGAAAGCCTATCTCTCGAGCTTGTCCAAAAAGGCTATATTACCGACCACCTCACCCTTCACGTCGATTATAATAAAAGTAGCACCATCCAAGCCGATAGCACTACTACTGACTACTACGGTCGTCGCGTCCCTAAACCTGCCCACGGCACCTATCGCCTGCCATTACAAACCTCCTCCACTCGCCTCATTACCGACGGCTTCCTCGAACTCTATCAGCAATACGTTAACCCCAGCTTCACCATCCGCAAAATCACCGTCGCTGCCAACGATTTACTCGACGAGAATCTTCCCGTCGACCATTCGGAGGTGCGCATTCAGATGGATTTCTTCACCAACTATGCCGACCTCGAGCAAAAGAAACAGTTCGAAATTAAGCGTCTCCAAAATGAAAAGCGAATTCAAAAAGCCATTCTAAACATTCGCGAACGCTATGGCAAAAACGCCATCCTCCGCGGCACTAGTTTCGAACCCAGCGCCACCGGTCGCAATCGCCATCAACAAATTGGAGGACACCGCGCATGAACCAACCATACTCACAGAATCACAACAAACTCCCACAAACCTCTAATGATTATGCCGACATTATCAACCTACCGCGTCCGATCTCTAAAACCCGTCCGCGCATGGATAAAAATTCCCGTGCCGCCCAATTCGCGCCATACGCCGCGCTCGTCGGTCACCGCGACATCATTTCACAAAACGAACAACTCGCTACCGAAAGGACTAATCTTGACCAAGAAATTACCACCGAGTTAGATCCAGAATTTTGCCAAGAAAATCCTCTTGACAGTTGAGCATAGGTTCAACTATACTAATAGTTGAATACA
>CANAUU010000078.1 GCA_947364965.1 uncultured Candidatus Saccharibacteria bacterium
AGATTTTTTGTGGGTGATCTTGCGATTGTCTGCGAAATTGACTGCGAATTCTTTGAGCAGAAAATCGGCGAGACCAAAACTCAAAGGAAGAGGTTTCGGACTTTCGAGATAATAATGAATAGTGGTGGCGTCGAGTTTGATGATGATTTGCCAAGATGAGAAGAGCCCAAGATAATCAGCAACTGTCGACAAAAACTCGCGCCACTTCGCAGCGTCAAGGTCACCACTGCCCAGAAATATCTCATAGACCATGTCTATATTATAGCATAAAATCGAGAACTTCGCGACAGTTTGCGAGAGTGGTTTCGGCCTGATGACTTAATTTGGAGAGAGCAGAGATCTGACTGGCGATACCCGACGTAGGGCCAGACCGTAAACTCACGCGGAGAAAATTCGGGACGAGCGAGAGTCCGCCAACAAAAATCTCGCGCACGTCTTCCGCGGTGCGATGAAGGTAAAATTCAAAAACTTGTGTCGCAAGAAGCTCCTTCGTATCGGTGAAGTTTTCGATGAAATTATTGATGCCGAAAAGCGCGAGAAAGGCTTTTGCCATTTTGAAGAGTAGAATTGGTGGAGCAATGTCATATTTCGTGAAAACGCCAATCATTTCAACAAAGTATTGGGTGACTGGGATGGTCTGAAGGCGTTCAACTTCGGCAGAGATATCGGCAATGAGCTGGTCGCGATCAAAATTCGTGTAGTCGCTGCGGTTAATGAGCAAGTCAACGAGCTCGGTGGACTTTTTGGTATAGGAATAGAGGAAAAGTTTGCGGATAAATTCGGCTTCCTCGGCATCGAATTCGAAGATAAGCCCCATGTCGAGGAAACCCAAGTTCCCTGCCGCATCGAGATAGATATTGCCACTATGCGGGTCGCCATGGAAGACGACCGGGAGGTTATGGAATAGGGCATAGAAAGAAAGGCGGAGATAGTCGTTGATGGCGCGAGTGATTTTCTGTTTATTGTCCTTCGTGAGGTCGAGCTGATTAACGGTTGGGTGAGCGATAAACTCCATTACAATGACGCCGTCTGTGCAAAGTTCAGGGTAAACAGTAGGCGCAGCGATTTTGATAGTATTTCTGATTTGACCGTTGACGCTCTCGGCAAACTCGCGATAGCGTTCAAGATTCTGGCGCTCTTTGATAAAATCGGTTTCCTGATAAATCCAATCGACATAATATTTCAGAGCTTTGTCGCTGCCGAGAAAATTGCGGAATTTGGCAAAGCGACCGAAGAGATGAATGAGGCGGCGAATTTGGCGGACGTCATGCTCGATGCGGCGAGTGATATCAGCCCGCTTAACTTTGATGGCGACAACTTCGCCGGATTTTAAGACTGCGCGATGAACCTGCGAGATAGAGGCTGAGCCGAGCGGCTGCTCGTCAATGGAAGAAAAGATTTCGTCGAGCGGGCGATGATATCCCTGCTCGAGTTTTTGGCGAACCTTCGCGAATGGTAAAGGGTTGCAATGATCACAAATAGAGGAGAGTTCGGCACGGTCCTGCTCAGTGAAAATATTACCGATGTTTTGCATGGCGAGGATCTGGGCTACCTTAATATAAACCACGCCCATGTGCTTCGCAAAATCGCAAATCACGCGACCAGTGCTCCGACGTAGGAATAACTTTTGTAGCAACATTAGGCAACCATAGAAATACAGGCGCATCTGATTTTGACCTCCTTTGAGATTAGCATAACTGATGGGGCGAGTTTTGGCAAGGGTGATTACGGGTTGCCAAGAAGCGCCGAGAGTCAGAAAGTGCCGAGGCTCGTGGTGGGTGGGAGTGTTATAATGGGAATATGAAACGCACAGAAGTTATAGCAAAGTTGCGAGCGAAACAGGATTTGAAGTATCGGGATTTCCATAGCGGCCTATGCCCCGGGACGGCAAATATTCTCGGAGTGCGGGTGCCCGACCAACGAAAGATTGCGATGGAAGTAGCGCGGGGAGACTACCAAGAGTTTTTGCGTGAGGCGCGGGGAGAGTTTTATGAGGAGCTGACGATCGAGGGACTAGTGATTGCGACGGCGCGGATGGAATTTCGGGAGAGGCTGAGGCTGCTCCGCGGGTTTGTACCGAAGATTAATAACTGGGCGACGTGCGACACGGTTTGCGCGAGCTTGTGGTTTCGACCAGACGAATATGAAGAAGGTTGGCGGTTTATCACGAGTTATCGCGGGAGTCGGCGCGAGTTCGGGCTACGGTTTATGTTTGTGATGATGCTGGACCATTTTATGCGTCCGGAGTACGTCGAACGAGTGCTCCAAGAAGTCGCGGCGGTGCGCTCGGAAAGTTATTACGTGAAGATGGCGCAGGCGTGGCTGGTGGCAGAAGTGTTTATTAAGTTTCGTGAGTTAGGGCTAGACTTTTTGAGGGGCGATAATATGCTGCCCTGGACGCAGAATAAGGCAATTCAGAAAATACGCGAATCTTACCGTGTTTCGGATGCGGACAAAGAATTAGTAAAGAGTTTCAAAAAAGTTCGTATATAATCGGTTGCGATTCTTCGAGACGATTGAAGTCGAGAGATTTTCTAGGCTTGCTGAGCTTAGACTGTCGGCTTGGAAAGTTGCTCTGGCTGAGGCAGGTTGCGTCGTGGTGGTTTCAACTTCTTCGGTGATGATCGTATCATCGGTGGCGGCAATAGCTTCGTCGGCGGAATGATTGCTGAAAGCCATGAAGACTGCGGGGAGGATGAGACATTCGGCGACATGATAAAGCAGGTGCAGGATCATAAAAGTGGCGCCGAGCGCGCCAAGACGCTTGCCTTTGGAAAGCTGGTGGCGTTTTTCGAAACCGCAGTGACAGTGATGTTTCATGGAGATATTATATCACGGGGAAGACAGATTAGGGGTTATTTGGCGTCACGAAGAAAGCAGACTAGAGGGCTATTGAAGTTTTATTGCTTGTTGCTTGTTGCTCGATTTTTTGATTTTTTCGAGCAACTGGAGGGACTGCATGGGTTGGAATTTCGGTGTGGGATTTTCGGAAAATTCTATTCTAAGACGAGGCTTATACTGGTAGATTTGGCGTCTAAATTCTCCACTTCAATCAATTGTTTTTGATAAATTCTCCGCCCCAGCCGCCGCCCTATCAAGTAGTTTGCTTCTTTGGTTCATCTTTCCGTGTGATGCGCTTTAGGAAGATGGGTTTTGTCTCTTAAGAAGTCTTGGGGGGTTTGTTGGGCGCCTTTTGACTTCTTGTGAAACATAAAGCGTATATAGTGTGATATCGAACTGTAAAAAAGGAATAGGTATGTGCTATATCAAAGGCTATATAATATATATGGAATTATTTGGAGGGCTTCCATATATTAACTACTTGGTAGGTGCGGAGGCTGGGGCGGAGAAAAATCCCAACTCCGAAGCCTAAACTTACAATTAACGAGCGATACACCTAATCGAAAGTCCACTTTGCCGCGGATCGCTATTGGAAATCTCAACAGAATTAGCACTATAAAACCACAAACTGTAGGCGGCATCGCTACCAGAAGTTGCAGTCGATGGCCAATAGAAGCCGCTACGACCAGCATTCGTAAACAAAATCGTATTGGCCATGTCAACATATCCGCCCCTTACGAAGTAATATGGCTCGCTCGCAATTTTTGCCGTATCGGTTCCGATATTACCAGCACCGACAAGACCGCCAAAGCTACCCGCTATAGTCGAGTTCCCAGTTGGCAATTTCCAACCTTTCGGGCAAATTGAGCTAGACGCCTGAGCACCAGTCATCGTTCCGCCAGTTCCCGCCGTCGCGGCATTCCACTGGTAATGATTACCCAGTGCGTAATGCGCCTTCGTATCACCGTTAGCTGTAGTTGGTACATTATACGCGCTAAACTCATTTGAACAATCGGCCGCGCTGTGTTTATTGCTGCCGCAGTTGCTGGAAGTTGTCGGATTAATAATCCTGTAATTGCCCAAACTCCAAGAACGTTGACCAGTAGCATTATTTAAAATGGTCTGCGTGGTCGCGGTCGAAGCAGTCGCATAGGCCGGTGTCCAGTTCGTCAACACGTCGGAGTCCGCTGGTGTTAGCGCCTTACCAGTCGACAAGTCCAAATCCAAATTCTGCGTCATCCAACACTTACCATCTGCTAGTTTGGATACCCAGTAGTATTTGCCATCACGGACATCTTTAAGCTGTGCAGAAGGAACATCGACAGTCGCACTAGACGGGGTCGATATACTAGAGCAAACCGCGCTCGTCATCTCTTGCATTGTTTCTATCCCAAACACATTTGTTATTTCCAGCGGGCTACTCACCACACTCATCGTCACCTGATTAGTATAAATACCAGCCGGTTTATCTGCTCCAATGTTAGCAGCAAAGCTTAGGGTATAGGTTCTAG
>CANAUU010000079.1 GCA_947364965.1 uncultured Candidatus Saccharibacteria bacterium
GCATAGGTCTTCGACTTATACTGTAATTACCTCGCTTCAGAAGAGATATTGTCTGACTTTCTTCAGCCTGGCTCTTTATTTTACCAGCCGCCCCCACCACCGCCTCCGCCGCCCCCACCGGAGAAACCACCGCCGCCCGAAAAGCCGGACCCGCCGGAACTGCTATTGCTAATGGTGGAGTGAACAATAGTACTGTTTACCGTGCTGCTGGCAGCCGACATGGCAGCGCTGAAGTCGCGTGCCGAGAAGGCACCCACGCCGATATACCACGCCGGAGCCGTGACGTCGTCGAATTCATAATACCGACTCATCTCCTCGAGCCACGACTTTTCGAGACCAAAAATCGCGGCATAAGGCAGGAGTTTTTCGTAAAGCTTCACGACGCCTGCATGAGAGGTATCGGCGCCCTTAACGCTCTGGAGGAATTTGAGCCGGTCCTGTTCGGCCATTTTGATATAAAGTTTCAAGCCGTCAAGGTAGCGGGAATATTCCAAGCCTTTTTTGGTATGCGAAGCAAGAGAGGAGGTTTTAGAAAAGACAATGATAGTGGCGACGAAGATAGTGATAGCAACCAGGATGAATGAAATAATCAGCCCAGGCATACCTAGTACTGTGATATAGGGCGGGACGTCTTCGACGGCGAAGATGAACCCGGCGACACAGGCAATGAACCAAATTGTGGCGGCGATGATGAGCGCACTGGAATAGTCTCGCGTTTTCGGCGCGTCTTTGTCGGCGGACTTTTTATCGGTTTTTGCACCTTTGACGGCGAGGCCTTTGTCGTGCAAGTTGTCCTGAACATAAGTGTCGAACTTGTTAGCAAGGGAGATGAGGTCGCTATTAGCGGTATGGCTTTTGACGGTGATTTCTTGACCTTTGTGGAGGACTGATTTGCTGCCAGCGAGGATTTTTAGGATTACGACCTGTTCCTTCATAAGGTCGGTGGAACAAATCCGAATCACCCATTCGGTTTTCTTTTTGCCGAGCAGACCATCTTTCTCAGTTTTAACCATCTCGATTTTGTGCTGGACGGCGAGTTCGAGCAAAGTAGCGACTTTGGGATTGCCTTTGGAGTATTTCCCAATATAATTAGCAGCCATCTCGGCAACGGTGAAACCGGCGGGCGGCGTGTATTCGGGTTTGATAAAGAGACCTTTATAATATTTACGTTTTTCAGCAACGGTTTTCCAAGCAAGAATCATGAGAATGATCATAATGACAGCGCAGAAAAGTTCGGCCGAGTTCAAGAAAATCAAACGGTAATCGTAATGCGCAGGCGGAGTGTTAAAAGTGCCGGCTTTGAACTTGAGGGCATAGGTAAGATTTTCGCGAGCAGTGAGCCGCTCGGTAGTGAATTCGATGCCGTCTTCAATTTCTTTAGTCTTGCAGCGGCTGGAGCCAGTGGCGCCATACTTACCAACATAGCAGGCAGCCTCGCCAGTAAAGTCGTCATAAATATCTTCATCGAGGTGGACACGAGCGGTGACCTTATTGAAGCGTTGCGTCCAGTCGTTGCCATTCGTATCCCAATAGAGTTCTTGCCAGGTTTCGAGACCGTTTTCGTAGTAATTTTCTTCGAGCAGGTTGTTCTGGTCGAGGACGAGATTCTCGAATTCGTAAGTTAGGGTATAAGTTTGCTTGCCGTGGACATATTTCTCGGGGTCACCAATATAAACATTGAAATAACCGTCGCCGATTTCAACTTTGCTAACCGGTTCTTCGACGCCATTTCGCTCGACATCCATATAAATCGTGTCGTCGCTTTCCATTGTTAGGTTGGTTCCATTATTGTTGGTAAACGGAATGACGCGGTTGATGCCATGGTTCTGGTCGCTTTCCGGGAAAACAGCGGTCAGTTCTTCGATCACGAGCATACGGCTAGTGCCGTCATCGTCGCGGTAGAGGTAATAATCAGCAGCGAAATCCTCGAAGTAGAAACTATTAGCCGAGGTATAGGTCTGGGCGGAATAAGTGGTCGCAAAGGTCGGCGCGTTGATTGAGAATGCAGCAATAAAAGTAGCGAGAAGACAACAGAGTTTCTTAAGCATTTTTGGTCTCCTCGTTGGCAGCTTTACTCTTAGTGCCCATAGTTGATTTGACTTCAGCGATAGTGGCTTTGATAGCATTGGCGGATTTTTGGAACTTAATTCCCTCTTTTTCGGTTAGCTTCACCTTCAAGCGGCGAATAACTCCGTCCTTACCAAGGACAGTTGGAAAGCCATTATAAACCCCGGTATTATCATCGTAGGACGAAATCGGTAGAATGCGACGTTCGTCATTTAGGATACAGTTGATAATTTGGACGACACAGTTGCCGATGCCATAATAAGTGGCGCCTTTTTTCTGGATAATCTGATAGGCTTTATTGCGAACGTAGTCTTCGATTTTGGTGCGTTTGGGCTCCGGGAGCAAATCAATGACCTTTTCGCCGCCGGCAGTCGCAGCCGACCAAAGCGCAAACTCACTGTCGCCGTGCTCGCCAATCTGATAAGCGTGGACGGATTTCGGATGAATGTCGAGCTCCTCGGCGATACAATAGCGCAAGCGAGCCGAGTCAAGCACGGTGCCGCTGCCGATAACTTTTTCGGCTGGAAAACCGGAATACTGGTAGGTGAGATAGCTCAATGTATCAACCGGATTAGAAACGATGAGGAAAATACCGTGGAAGCCGGAATTCACGACTGGTTCAACGATACTTTTTAGAATAGTAGCGTTTTTGCGCACGAGGTCGGTGCGAGTTTCGCCAGGTTTTTGATTGGCGCCAGCGGTGATAATACATATGTCGCAATCACCAGCGTCAGCATAGGTGCCGGTTTTGATACGTAAGAAGCTCGGCGAAACAGCTAGCGCATCGGTCAGATCCATGACCTCGCCTTCAGCGTCCTCGGTGTTAATATCGGTTAATATTATTTCTTTGACGGGCGTGCGCTGGTTCAGAAGCGCAAAAGCAATGCTCGAGCCAACATTGCCCGTCCCTACGATCATAATTTTACCACTCATATTAAGACTATTGTAGCATAAGTCTTCGACTTATACTGTAATTGCCTCACGCTCGGAAAAACATGCTAGCATGTTTTTCGCTCACTGCTCGTTATTATAGCATTATTCCGAATTAGCATAGCCATCCCGCAAATATTGCTTTTCTCGAGGCGCTCCGCCGACGTATTAGTCTTTGCTGCGGTCTTTGATGATTGGGAATGGCACAGCCTCGCGACCGCTGACACCTTCGAGGAGCCAGAAGTTGCGTTCGGAGTTGCCCCAGCCACAAGCTGGCGGCATACCGTATTCGAGCATCTCAACGAAGTCTATGTCAAGCATTTGCGCTTCGTCGTCGCCGGCGTCACGCATGGCTTGCTGTTCTTCAAAGCGTTCAAGCTGGTCAATCGGGTCATTCAGCTCACTATAACCATTACCCATTTCAGTACCGGCGATAATCGGATGGAAGCGCTGGGTGACGAGCGGGCGTTCGGGGACGATTTTCGCGAGCGGGCTCAGGCTTAATGGTTCTTCAATCAGCCAGTATGGACCGGCCGAAGTCTTGCGAATCAGCTTCCAAAGGTTATCGAGTAAGCGCGAATCGGCAGCCTTCGGATCGATTGAAGCGCCATTTTCTTTCAAAATAGCCAGCGCTTTTTCGCGGTCGACATTGAAAACGTCAATACCAAACTTATCCATGAGCAGGTCAGCATACTTGACGTGTGGCCATTCTTGGTCGAGGTCAACCTCGAAACCGCCAACATTGAAACGGAGCGTACCCCAAGTTTGTTCGGCGACATATTTAATCATTGCTTCGTAGAGCTCCATGCCGTCTTCGTAATTTTCGTAAGCGGCGTAGGATTCCATCGCGATATGCTCGGGGAGGTGCTCATCATCAACGCCTTCGTTGCGGAAGCGTGGACCAATATCAAAAACTTTATCGAAACCGCCACCAAGCAAACGCTTCAACGGAAGTTCTTGGGAGATACGGAGATAATAGTCCTCGTCTAATGCGTCCATATGGGTGACAAAGGGGTTGGCATCGGCGCCACCGGTAGTGCGTTCGAGAATTGGAGTGTTGATTTCGATGAAACCTCGACCGGTCAAGAATTCGCGAGTGGCTTGCCAGAATTTGGAACGGCGCACGAGACGCTCGCGCACTTCCGGATTGACGTTCATGTCGACGTAGCGGCGGCGATAACGCTCTTCCTTGTTGGTAAGACCGTCATACCCAGGGAGTGGGCGCAAAGATTTGGTCAGAAGATCGGAAGAGCGTCGTGTAGGGAAAGAGTGTGTCAGTACGTGTA
>CANAUU010000080.1 GCA_947364965.1 uncultured Candidatus Saccharibacteria bacterium
CACAAAGCAAGCTGATTAGTACGAGCGCCCAGATGTTTTCGCTAGAGGCAGCGAGCAAACCAGGCAATTCTCCGCCATAGCCCCCGCCTAAACGAAAAGCGTTCAAAATTAAAGATGCCAGCCAAGCGCCAATCACCTGTGCTAAGATGTAAAGTGAGCCACGGATGGCTGAAGTGCGATGAGAAGCCATCATGCCGGCCGTGACGAGCGGGTTCAGGTGTGCGCCAGAAAGCCTAGTGATGACAACATAAACGCCAAGAAGTGCAGCCATCAAGAAAATTGGCACAAAGTCAACTCGAAACATACCAATCGTGCACATCAGCAACATAGTCAGGAGCATAGTGCCGAGTAGTTCGCCTAGCAGCGCACCCCAAATCTTTGGGGTTTTGAAAATATTGAGTAGGCTTTCCTCGCTAGCATCATATTTACGGGCGAAGAAGCCAAGTTTATCATGATTCATAATGGCCTCCAAAATTACTATAGTATATTATATCACACTCCGCAGAATATTAGCGGGCATATTGCCAGATTTGACCGTCAGGACCATCAATAACTGTAATATTTTGCGCCAATAATTCGTCGCGCAAGCGGTCAGACGTGGCGAAATCTTTCTTCGCACGGGCAGCCTGGCGCTCAACGAGAAGTTGCTTAGCCTCGGGCGTGATTTCGGGAGCGTCATCCATGAGGCCAAGCCCGAAAAGATGGTCAACTTGTTGCCAGAAATCTAGGCTATCATTTGGTGCTGCATCAACCACCGCGAAGGCTTTTGGCGAGTTAAGATTGTCATTCAATGCTTCGATGATCTCATCGATGGCATCAGTATTGCCTCCGATTGTATTCGGATTCTGATAGCATTTTGCGATACGATTTCGCCAATTCAGGCGACGAACACGAGCAGCTTCGAGGTTCTCGAGGCTAAAATCACGCTCAGATTGATAATGCCCTTGAAGTACCCACATTTTGAAATCAAGCGGAGAATAGCCCTGTTCCGCTAAATCAGCCAGGGTGTAGCCATTGCCGAGCGACTTGGAAATCTTCTGACCTTCAGACGTGAGGTGATTACAGTGGAGCCAATACCTGGCAAGTTTTTTCTCGAAGGCAGCCTCACTCTGGGCGATTTCGTTGGTGTGATGAACTGGGATATGATCAACCCCGCCGGTATGAATATCAATAGTTTCGCCGAGTTCAGTATGAATGATGGTTGAACACTCGAGATGCCAGCCCGGATAACCAGGGCGACCGAGATAATCCCAGCGCATTTCGTGCTTTTCGTCCGGCTGAATGAATTTCCAAACCGCGAAATCAGAAGGGTTATGTTTTTCACTAGAAAACTCGACGCGCGCGCCAGCTCGGAGATTATCGAGATCGAGTCTCGCGAAATCAGCATATTGCGGGAATTTAGCAGTATCATAATAGACACCATCGCGAGTTTCGTAGGTGTAGCCTTTCGCAGTCAGCGCATCGACCAGCTCAATGTCTTCGGGTATATAATCAGTAGCACGAGCCAAGATATCGGGCATAGTTAGGTTGAGCGCTTTATAGTCTTCGAGAAACTTGTCAATATAAAACTCCGCCACTTCCCAAACACTTTTACCGGTTTGGCGAGCGCCTTTTTCGAGCTTGTCTTCGCCATCATCGGCGTCAGAGGTCAGATGCCCGACATCGGTCAGATTAAGCACGCGCTTAACGCCATAACCCTGCGCCTTGAGCGTGCGAACGAGTAAATCCCAATAGATGTAGGCGGCGAAGTTGCCAATATGGGGCTGGCTATAGACAGTAGGACCACAGGTATAAATCTTCACCTCCCCAGCGTTGAAGGGAGTGAAGGTTTCCATTTTATGACCGAGAGTATTATATAATTTAAGTTTGTTCGCTGACATTTTTCAGAACCTTTTTTATCTCTGATAATATTTTAGCACGTTTTCCGACGGAAATATCGTGTTGACCGATGACGCTGATATAAGTAATGTGTCGAGAGTTTTGGTGAGCGGCGCATTTGAGGTTCGAGCGCATAACGAGTGGGTCGAAATGACCGTGAATGATGACTGTCGGGATGCGGATTTTAGTATAAGTCTGGTAATTTTTACGACAAAGAATGATTTGTTCCATTGACTTCGCGAAGGCAGCTGTGCGAATGTAAGCACTACGAAAGCTGCTAAACCGCTGGACGAGATTCGCCAGGACCTCGGCAGCGGGAACGTCGGTGGCGATTTTATGAAGCGAACGGTAGGTTTTGGTATAAGCCTTATCGGGCAAACGGGCGAGCTCTTCGGCCATCAAGACTGGCGGAGAAACCAGGACAAGTTCGACTAGTTCTATGCTCGGCTGGAAGTTCGTGGCATAATCGGCGGCGATTAGCGAACCCATAGAATGCCCGACTAGGACGACCGGAGTTTTGACGCGAAGATGCTTGAGGGCTTGATCAAGCGCGCTGTCGTAATCAAGGTAGTCATAATCGAGCCAATCTGCGCGCAATGATTTGCCGAATCCTAGCAAATCGAGTGCGATGATACGAACTTCTGTTAGGTCCGGATCCTTGGATAATTGGCGAAGGGTGTTGCGCCAAGTTTCGGAAGTAGCAGAAATACCATGCAGGAAGACTACGGTCAGTTTCGGATGTTGAACTTTGCGATCATAAGTCGTTTTAAGGCGAATCGGTACACGAAGAATTTTATGCCAAATCCAAGTCGTGAAGTTGTAGAATTTCTGGGCTAGCATTATAGACTCGACTCGACAGCCTGTTTCTCTTGGCGAGCAGCAGCCAGCAGGTCTGGCATGATTTTTACTACGTCAGCGACAACTTCTTCATAGCTCGTGTCATAAGTGCGGAAGCCGGCTGCATACGGATGTCCACCACCGCCAAAATAGCCCGCAATTTGGTCTGCGATCGGTTCGGAAGTGCGCACTTTCCCGGTGACCTTGCCATCAGGATAGGTCTTGATTGCGATTGCGACGACGACGCCTTCGATTAACCGCATTTCTTCCAAAATCAAAACATTAGGATTATATTCATTAGAGTATTCTTGGATTTCTTCAAACGGAATGTGAATAGTGGCTAGTTCCCCGTCGAGTGAATATTCAATACGTTTAATCAGGTCGGCTTTATAATCGAGAATGCGGGGAGATTTTTTCATAAAATCGCGGCGGCGTTCGTCGAGCTCGGCTGGGTTGGCGCCCAGGTCAATTAGCTCGGCCATTGTGCGCATAGTGCTAGAGGTGACGGAAGCGCTAACCAGCCCGAGCGTATCCGAAGAGATCGCAGCATAGAGCGCTTCGGCGGCTTCCTTAGGGATAGCCAGATTTTCAGCTTTGGCGATTTCGAAAATCACGTCAGCGCAGGCTGGGCGAGTTTCAATAATAGCTTCGTGCGGAAAATCGAGATCGTCTTCAGTTTCATGATGGTCAATGACGAGGACAGGTTTATTATAGAGTGAATTACGAATTGCAGTATCGTCAAGCAGCTTCGAGAGCAAAACCGCCGCCGCCGTGTCGACGATGATATAACCATCCGCCCTATAATCGAATTCATTAGTGATGCGTGACCAATCCGGGAAATAGTGGAGATAAGTCGGCAAATCGACTGGGCAATAGAGCGAGTTCTCGGTATCTTTCAAGATATAATCAAGCGCGATTGCCGAACCGAGCGAATCGCCATCGGGGTTCTCGGCTTGGATGATACAAATACGTTTTTTATCAGCTAAAAACTGGGTGAACTTCTGATACATACATATTATTATAGGCTATTAGCGAGATTTTGTCGATTTCTTCGAGGTCATGCGACGTTTATTTGAGGTCGCTGACCTAGAAGATTTTTTGGCGCCAGCGCTTTTCGAACTAACATTCTTAGTATTGGCGCTCTTGAGACCAGTTCTGCGGCGAGTGGATTTTTTCGGCTGATAGTTTGGAAAGGCTTTGGCGATGCGACGGCTGAAATGCCCTTTCTTCATGATGATAGCGTGGACGCGCTCGGAAATCTCTTCGGTAGCATCCCGCTCAACAGTGCCGACCGTCACACGAAAGCCACAAATTAAGATAACCGAGCAAATCACGTCAATCACGAAAAGAATTGCAAGGACAATAGCGACGACATTGATGGTTTCTGGATTAATACTCTCGAAGGCGGCGAAGAGTAGCGGATTGAAGACTCGAATAATCAAGATTCCAGCCACACCGAAGCCGACTAAAGCACCCAGGCAAATCCGTCCGTTTAGGTTGAATGGCTGATCAGAATAATCCCACCAGCGCACGCGAAAAA
>CANAUU010000081.1 GCA_947364965.1 uncultured Candidatus Saccharibacteria bacterium
GGTGCAGCCAATCCCGATAAGTGTCCAACGCCCCCTCCACAAACTCTTCATCATACCGTATATTATATGTCGCCGCGAGCTCCCGCGCCCGCTCCCACGCCTCCCGCTCCATCACCAGCCGCTCCGGATCCGTCCGGAACTCCCGATGCCCCGACAAGGCGTGCCCCACCTCGTGTAGTAGCTGCAAAGCCCACTCATTTTCGCCCCCACCCAACCCTCCAGAGTCATCATTCACAGCCTCCGCACACTCATTTTTCGCCTCAAACTCCGCCACAGGAGCCTCCATGACTATCGTCCGCGCCGGCCTAAACATAAACTTTTTACCCACTCGAAACCGCAACTCCGGATAATCCGCCGCCAGCCGCACCACCAACCCTCGCGCCGGCTCATTTAGCGACTCCAGCCCACAATCCGCCTTCCGCGAAGTCGTTTTACCAGGCCGCCCCGCCGCTTTCAAAATTTGTTCAACCGCCCCCGCCCGAACGCTTTCAGCCTCGCCCCGAACACCTACCACCCGCACGTTCGGTTGTTCAGGGCGCCCCGCCGCCCCATTTTTTTGCGCACCCGCGCCCACTTTTTTGTTCACCTCCATCACATTTTTATCATACCAAACCCGCTCCCACTTTGCGAGCATAACCGCTTCAGCTCGCCTCTTGCCGCACTCTGTTCGGGTTCCCGCCCACCCAGCGTTCGGTTTTTCGTCAGTCCAAAGTTCGTCCCACCGCCGACCCCATGTTCGGGCTTTCCTGTTTCCCGCTCCGACTCCATGCCAAATTTCCTGTTCGGTTTTCAAGACATCGCCCATTCCCTCATGCCATATATATTCATTCCCTAACTACATCCTAGAACCCAGAAAAATCGACCCCTATCTCTAGAGGCCGATTTGCTCATTTTATTGCCTAGGCGTTGTCATCGCCCCGAATATAGGGCCGAAATAACAATAATTAAGCATCAGTTGTTTTCTTCGCTGGGCCACGACGCGAAATACGTCCGCCCTTCGCACCAGCAATCCGAGCCAAAGCCGGATTAGCGGCAAAACCACCAGTATGACCGTTCTGACCACCTTTGCGGCCAATCTTCGAGTAAAACTCTTTGCCATACTTTTCACGATTTGTCTGAGCAGCTTTCAAACCGCCAGCTTTCGTTCCTGACATATTTTTCTCCTTTTTCTGCCCACCAAATACTTGCTAAAACCCACCCTTCTTTCGGATGTTGCTACCATTGTAGCATACCGCTTCCGTTTTGTCAATAGTTTTTCCATAAAAATTATGGCATAATTCACCGAACGCCTCATTCCCCACTTTTCCACCCCATGTGGAAAACCGCTATTGACAATATTCACACTGTGATATAAAATAGAGATAGTTTCGAGCTAGCTACTGCGAGGTAGCCCGAAACCACCCGAAATCATCAGAACCGCCGAATTACCAGCGGTTCTTTTGCTGCCCTACTCTCATTGCCAGCGCTCCTGCCGCATCTATCTCCCCGTCCAGAGCGACAACATGCTCGGCTTCAACCTCAGTTTCAATCCCATTTTCCGCCTCTACCCCGCCGTTATTTTGCCGTTTAAAGCTATTTAGAAGCCAAAATCACCCACTCCAAGCCCAAACAGCCATACGATTATGATTATGACTAAATCGCGCTCAAAACCGCCTTAAAACACCCCGCAAAGCCAAAATCCAGCCAAAAGAACCCAGACGCAACGCTTCCCCATTCCAAACCAGCTGCCGCCAGCCTAAAACCCTAGAAACCGCCGGATTTTGCGATAATCGCTAGACATAACCGCAAAGATAAAGTACAATAGTAATGGTTAATTTACTTTGTTGTCGTTGTTGACAATCGCGATATTCACGTCACCAGCAATGACAACATTTTTTGCTCGCTAATTTCCTGACCCACCTTGCGGCTAAACAGAAAATCCACAAGCTTCGAGATTAGGGCTTTGAGTATAATCCTTCTTTCCCCAAAACTACTCCACCGTTCTACAGTACCTATGCCTAGCCGCCTGGGCTCTGCGCTCCAATATATAACAAATTTCTTCAAAATAACAAGCACAAGCACGATAGAATCGCAAAAATCCCATTCCCCACCAAAACCCTCCAAAAATCCGCCATTATATCATAGATCAAAGAATTTTAACAAACACAAGCACGAATAAAATCAAACAACTCTCCGCCCCAGCCGCCGCCCCATCAAGTAGTTATTATTGAACAAATTACTTATTGGGAAATAATTCATTCACTAAATTAGTTTTTCTATATATTGCGATATTCTATAGTATTGTAAAAAAGGAATAGGTATGTGCTATATCGACAATATATACAATACGATAACCAAAGTTAAGACCATAAAAGCCTAAACTCTATATACTAAACTACTTGACGGTTGCGGAGGCTGGAGCGGAGAGAACAAGCCAAACCCTAAAATTTAGAAACCCAGAACCAAAATTCGAAACTCGCCCAAGTACTATCTAGCAATACAACGCACGGTCATCCCCGTCCTCCTCCCAGTAGCACTGAGAGCAGCACCATTGCCAAAGAGAATATCATAAGCGCCAACACTGCTGGAAGCAGTAGACGACCAGCCATTACCGCCCCCGCCAACAGCACTAAGCAAATAGGTAGCATTGTCCTGATAGACAGCCCCGGTTCGAACAAAATACAGTGGCGCACTGGTAAATCTAAATCCATTGCCATTTATGGAATAGGCGTTCATCAACTCTTGAAAATCGCCAGTAGCAGCTTTCGTATTCGACATCGGAAGTCTCCAACCCTTAGGGCAAATAGAACCTTCTGCCTCCCCCCTCAGTGAGAATCTCACCTGTACCTGCCACTGCAGCATACCAAGAATAGTAATTACCTATGGCATAATGAGCATTCTTGTCATTGTTGGCGGTTTCAGGGACATCATAGGCAATTAGTCGCTTCTTGGTCGGCTCATTTTCGATATCCACACATTGTGAAAGGTTGTTTTTCCCCGAGGCACAATCCAATCGCTCCGTCGGATAAGCCAAACGATAATTACCTAGGTTCCAAGACCGAGTCTCGGTATTGTTAGGGTCACTGTTTATAGTATCCGCATTTACTACCGTTGCGGTCGCAATTTTCGATGTCCAATTATTCCGAACATCTGAATCTGCCGGCGTCAGAGCCTTGGACGTCGAGAGATCGAGAGCCAAATCTTGCGTCATCCAACATTTTCCATCCGCCAATTTAGAAACCCAATAATACTTTCCATCCCTCGTATCACGGAGCTGTTTTTCTGCACCAACACCAGCGTTGGCACAAACTGTAGGAGTCATCGCCTGCAAAGTATCAACACTAAAACCAGCCACATCTACTGGACTACTCACTACGCTCATAGTCACCTGATTTTTATAAACCCCTGCTGGTTTATCTGCACCAACATTCGCTGCAAAGCTAAGCATATAAGTCCTAGATTCATATCCAATATTGGTATTGGAATTAGAATCTAATGGAGCCGAACGTAAAGTTGCTGGCATCCCCACATAGCTGTTTGCCGTTGTCTCCCCTTTCGCAAACGAATACCCCCAGCTATTCACTGGCAGATTATCGTAAGCAGTGGCAGAAGTCACCGAGTCAATCGCATTAGCTCCATTCTTTAATTGTGATGAATTACTCCCCAGATAAACTTTATACCCACCAGAATTCTGAACATATATAGTTGCTTTAACGTCTACTTTTGCTTTCGCTCCAGTTGCATCCACCGGAGTCACAGTGCCATTGGCAGATGTTGGTGTAAAAGCAATTGCCACGGCAGAATCAAATAACGCTGCGGGCATAATACCCACATCAGAATTTTCGTTATTCATGTCAGATTCGTCAGAAACCGCTGCCGCATCATCTGCGCCATCCGAAGACTCTTCCACTGCCCTCGCCTCTAGCCTCGCCACCGGGTTTACCAGCATAAACCCTAGTGCAACCAAGCCCAGACAACTTACCCTCCCCACATACCTACCAAGTTCTTTCCCACCGTTCGAACCACTTCTCGCTATACAAGTTCGCCGACTCTTCCCCTCTATAAAATTACTATTTTGACTCGGGTATTCAACCCAACATCCTCTTTGGCTTCGCATCACAGCCCTCCTTTATGGTTTACACACCCTAGGCGAGTCATTAGTTCTCAAACTCACGCAGAAGATGCGCAAAGTCCCGTTTTTCAAGCCTACGTCTCCATCCGTAAAGCCCAAAACAAAAACGACACCGCAAGGGTGTTACAACA
>CANAUU010000082.1 GCA_947364965.1 uncultured Candidatus Saccharibacteria bacterium
GACTCCGACGTAGTCAAGCTCGCGCACCCCGAGAGAGCGGCCGCCACATTCGTCGCGAGTCTCCCGCCCTACCGGGAAACGCTGGTCGTCTCCACGACCAACCCCGCTCTGAAAGATACAATCTTTAAGTTCGGCATTCCGCGCGACGACGGTACTGGCGCCGACCGCTACGAGGTCCAGATTCTGGCGGATAAAACCGCTATCATCGAGCCCGTCGGCCTGGCCCAACGCCAGCTCATCGTCAGTCACGATGCCGACCCGCAGAGATATGTCGTCGAGGTCACCGAAATCCAGTAATCAACACCGTCCTTTCTTGCCAGACAACCGTCGCTCGTATCGTGCGGCGGTTTCTGCTGCCTGGGTATAATTCATGCCATAATAACGAGCGGCGAGCGAAGAACATATAAGTATGATCTTCCGAGCGCGAGGCAATTACGGTATAAGCCAAAGACCTATGCTATAATATACGTATAACAAAGGAGTTTTTATGGCAGATTTTAATAAAATCCTCACCCCGGGCGATTATGAAAACGGCGAGATTAACGTCGTCGTCGAAATCCCGACCGGCTCTAATCATAAAATCGAGTGGGATCGCAAAAACGCTTGCTTCATGCTCGATCGCATTGAGCCAATCGCCTTCGCGAAACCGACCAACTACGGTTTCATCCCACAGACTCTCGACGAAGATGGTGACGAGCTCGATGTCCTCTTAATCACCGACCAGCCTCTCACCACCGGTATCTACACGAAAGCTCGCGTGCTTGGCGTCATGAAATTCGTCGATGACGGCGAAGTTGACGACAAAATCATTGCCGTCCCAGCCGACGACCGCAACAACGGTGACCAATACAAAACTCTCGAGGACCTGCCAAAGCGCCTCATCGAGCAGATCAACTTCCACTTCAACCACTACAAAGACCTCAAGAAGCCTGGCACCACTGAAGTTAAGGAATTCGCCGGTCTCGACGAAGCCAAGAAGGTTATCAAGGCCTCCATCGACCGCTGGAACAATCAATAATTTAGCAATCGCTTTCTCCCGGCAGCCTAGTTAGCAATTACCTACTAACTGAACTTGCCGCCACATGGTTAAAGTCAAAAAATCTGAAGCCGAAAATCGCCTCATCCGGGGCGATTTTTACGATTTCCTACACCCTCCCACTTTTTGAAAAATTTTAGCCTCTTTTTCGGTAATAACAGGGGTAGTAGTGTAAATCAGCCTGACCACTTTTACAAAAGTGGTCAGGTAAACCAGGCTCTAAACGGACTTAAAAGGCTCATTATGGGAATGCCCCGTGCGAGTCCGGAATATAGAAGCTTAATTCAGCGGTATTCCGCAAAAGCAACACCAGAATTACGCCAAAAATCAAGTCTTGCCAAAAGCATAATGCTCACCTACAATAAAAGTGTCTAGTTTTATCAATATAAGTGAGTCGCATTTTTTATTAGCTACATCTTTTTGTCTTGAACGGCTGTCGTTGGTCAGGAACGGCACCGCAATCAAGGCTCGCGACACTGTAAAAGGATGTAGTGACTCATTGATAGGACTAGACACCCATGCGGTGCCGTTTTTGTTTCTGGGCTTCAGTTGCTATTCCGAACTTCGGCTAGGAAAAGCCCTAAAGGCCTAACGAAACGGCGCTCCGCCGGGTGTCTAATACCTAAAAGGAGGGCCTTTATGCTAAAGTGTTATAGAAACTTTAAGATCATGCGACCGAACGTGAGCCGCTACATTGGAGGGGTGAGCTGCGCTGGGCTGCTGGCGTTAACGTTTATGTTAATAAATCCATCCACCAGACTGGAAGCCAACGCCATCGAGAAAAGCCAGGGAATTGAAACGCAGAAAATCGCAGCCTCCGAGGTTAATATTTCTTTCACTCCGCCTTCCGGCGAAGCCTCGCTGACGCCGATTGCAGAGACCGGCACAAAAACACAGATGAGCGTGCTGGCAAATGTGGATGTTGTGAGCTCTGGTGGATACAGTGTTTATATTGGAAGCTCTCAAACCCATTTGGCGGGTAGGCGTACTGGTCAGACGATTCCGGGAGTTGGTAACCCCGCCGGCTTCGATGATCTGCCCGTCAACACCTGGGGTTATTATACTGGCGAGGGGTCTGCGATTCCAGAAAACGCCCAGTATCAGTCGCTTTCGCAAGACCAGGGAACAATAATTTATCAAAATGAAGGCCCGCGCATCCGGAACGAACAGAAACAATTTGTACTAGGCTTCGCCATCAACGTCCCAAGCAATATCCCTGCCGACACTTACGAAAACCAGGTTACTCTCTCTGTCGTGTCCTCACCGTACCAACTGATGCTTTCCGAAATTGACGATATGCAGGAAATGACCACGGCGATTTGCGAAAACACGCCAATCCTGACCGACGACAGCTCAAATATCTCTCTTGCTAGCAAGCAACTTCGCGATGTCCGCGATGGGAAATACTACTGGGTCACCAAACTCAAAGACGGAAACTGCTGGATGACGCAGAACTTGGATCTTGACCTATCCTACGATGTCGTTACAGAGACTGGTAAGGCGGTCTTGCCGCTTCTGAAAGAAACCTCCGATGTCGAGAGCCTTCCAAATGGAACATGGGACCCGCAAGCCGACGACCCGGAAGGTCTCTTCGCTCCGACAGCCACAAGCGTTAACGAGAATACCATTCTTGCAAACTCCGCAGGTATGCGCTCCTGGAGTCTAGGTGACTATAGAATTACTGACCCGGGCGGCACGGGTAGTTGCGGCGATGGGCGGGCTAGTCTTGCCGAATGCACACAGTATTTTACAATGATGGCGACACCAACTAAACCATTCGAAAACCCCACTAGTGCAGAGGCTATGAACGCGCATTATCTTGTTGGCAACTACTACCAGTGGGGTGCCGCTGTGGCTGGAGCCGGAAATAATACTTCCTCCGGCGAAGCTCCTAGCTCTATTTGCCCGAAAGGTTGGCGTTTACCGGCTGGCGGTACTTCCATGACTGACAGTTTTGCCGGTCTTCAAGCTGCTGGGAATCTTGGCGCGGATGTTAATAATTGGACAAGCGCTCCGTACTATTTTGTAAGAGGCGGTATCGTCTTTCAGAGCAGCGACTCTCTGAGGCATGCTGGACATAGCCACTATTCTTGGTCGTCTACGGCTGTCTCTGATACGCGGGCGTACGATATTGTGCTCTACGCCACTAATGGTACAAATGTATCCGAGGCTAATAATCGGATGTTTGGCAACTCCGTTCGCTGCCTCGCACGCTAGTCATTGATTTGAGTTGTTCTGGCCCTGGGTTCTCCGCCCCAGCCACCGCACCTATCAAGTAGTTAAAGATATATGGAAGCCCTCCAAACAATTCCATATAATATATAGTCTTTGATATAGCACATACCTATTCCTTTTTTACAATATCGATACCAAACTATATAGAGCTTCGAAGTTCTGCCCGGCATTCCGTAAGTAGCACCTAACGTGTCACTTACGAACGTTCTGTGGAGCAGCCCCCTTTTCCCAAAACGCATCGCATTGGAAGACGAGGAAAGAAGCAAACTACTTGATGGGGCGGCGGCTGGGGCGGAGAACAAAGCACCAGGAATCGCGCAACGTCAAAGCCATATAAAACAGCTCAAACCCCAACCCTACCACGCTCAACTTTTCACAAAAATTTTAGCCCGCTTCGCTCTCGCCACCCCAGTTAGTCCTGAAAATCACGCTAAATTTTTTCAAAAAAGTTTAGCGTAAAAACACAGCTGGACGCACCCCACACACCAGACCAAAGAGCCCTAGTCCTCTTCCATAAATGCGCCACTCTGCCGCGACCAGAGGTGGTGATAAACCCCGCCCTCCTTCTCCAGCAAATCATGATGTCGCCCTTGCTCGACGATTTTGCCGTTTTGCAGGACGACAATTCGGTCGAGGCTTGCTACCGTTGAAAGCCTGTGTGCAATAACAATGCTTGTTCTCCCCGCCATCAGTTTGCTCAGGGCATCCTGAATCAGCGCCTCCGATTCCGAATCCAGTGCCGAGGTCGCCTCGTCGAGGACTAGAATTGGCGCATCCTTCAAAATCGCCCGTGCAATCGCAATCCGCTGCCGCTGCCCGCCCGAAAGCTTAATCCCG
>CANAUU010000083.1 GCA_947364965.1 uncultured Candidatus Saccharibacteria bacterium
TTAAGTCGTAACAAGGCATCGGTACGAGAACGTGTCGATGGATTACCTCCTTTCTAGGGAGTTTGATGCGCAATATATAGCAATATGTATTGTAGCTAGGTCGGTCGTGATTGTGATGGTAAGCTTAAATCACAATGTAGCTTGCAAGAGACACGACAAAAGCTTTTGACTTACGATGGATAATTGCACAATTAAGTTGTTAAGTGGAGAAGCCGCCCGGGAGGGTGGCTTTTTGCTGTCAGAAACGCTCAACCTAGCTGGGGTTCGGTTGGGTTCTCGGTTGGCGGTGGCTGGACGTTCGGCTGACACGGGTTTGATGCGTTCTGGCGGTGGAATGCGTTGTTTTGGCGGTTAATGAAGTATTAGTGTATAATATAAAATATGAAGAAGGTCATTTTGGTGTTAGGGGTTATGCTGGGGGTCTTGGTGCTTGTAGGCGGGTGCTTATGGTTCTTCGTGTTGCGGGAGCGAGTGGTGCTGGAGGGGTGGATTGATTGTATGCCGCCTTTGACAGAACATGAACAGAGGCTTTGTGATGAAGCGGAAAGACAGAATTATCCATACGTATCGCATTGATTGAGGGAGTGTCATATGACGAGTGCTGTCATATGACGTCAGCCGTAGTATTGCTTTTTGTCATATAGCATTGGCTTGCGATATTTGCGTTAATGTGTGATATCGCATATGCGTGTTATGACGGTGTATGTGTTATGGGAGTGCGTGTGTTATGACATGTGATATATCGTGCTTGATATATCACAAAAACTGAGGTATAATGGAAGAAAATAAGTGTCGTGTGATATGACATGTAATATGACAAGGTGGTAAAATGAAAAGTGAAACGGCAATAGCGAGTGTGTTTATGTCGGGGAGGAGCCAGGCGGTGCGGATACCGAAGGCTTTTCGGCTAGATGCGGAAAAAGTAGAAATAGTGAAACAGGGTAAAGATTTGCTCTTGAAGCCAGTGAAAAAGGAAGAACCTTGGGCTGGTATGCGAAAGGTGGCGGGGACGTTTCCGGCGGACTGCTTCGATATAGACAAGCCGCCGATGTGGGGGTATCCGAGAATGGAGTTTGATGAGAAACCAGAGCATTTTGAGGCAAGAGTGCGGGAGTATGAGAATTGGCGAAAGGTCGAAGAGCAAAAAGAAAAGGTTGCTAATCGTGAAAAATAAAGTTGCGCTGAAATATATGATAGATACTTGTATTTGTATCTATGCGATGAACGGAAGAATGGGTGTAATGGATGAATGGCTGAACCATGAACAGGGGGAAATTTGTATTTCTATGATGACTTATGCGGAATTGAGGTTTGGGATTGAGAAAAGTAAGCGCCGTGAGGAAAATCTAGCGAAATTACAGGAGTTTTTGGAGGGGGTGCGAATTTTGGATTTTGATGGATTGGCGGCAGATGAGTATGCGAAGGTGCGTAGGTATCTGAGCGAAAAAGGGGAGCCGATTGGCGATAGAGATATGATGATTGCGGCGCATGCGAATAGTTTAGATTTGACGCTGGTGACGCATAATGTGCGGGAGTTCGCGCGGGTGCCGGGATTAGAGGTGGCGGATTGGGCATAGAGATGGCGGAAGATGTGCTAATGGCTGGGGATGGTTCGACGGATGCAGTGGCGGGTGCGGCGGATTTGGTGATGGAACCCGGGACAGAAGATATGCGGAATTTGCAAGACGAGTATAAGGGGTTATCAAACGAAGAGGTGTTTGCGGTTTTGGATGAGAAACGGAATGCGCTAGAGGTGGCGATTGAGAATGTGGAGCATGATTTTAACGCGGGGACGATTGTGCGGAGCGCGAATAATTTTAATGTGGCGAAGGTTCATATTATTGGGCGGCGAAAGTATAATCGGCGGGGCGCGATGTGTACGGACAAGTATCTGGAGGTGGTATATTGGCCGGATGTAGAAAGTTTTTATACAGATCAGCGGGCGCGCAACAGGGAAGTGGTGGCGATTGAGAACCATACGGAACGGGTGAAACCGCTGGCGCTTAAAAAATTTGTTCAGGCGACAACTTTATTGTTCGGATCGGAAGGCGGCGGTTTGACGGAAGCGGCGATTGCGGTGGCGGACGATGTACGGGAGATTGAGAGTTTTGGGTCGACGCGGTCGGTGAATGTTGGCGTGGCGGCGGGGATTGCAATGTATGAATGGGCGCGGCAGTGCGTTTTAGGGGTGGATTAGGGCGAGGGGGATTAGGGGTTGCTGGCTGAGTGATGTTGAGGATTTCGGTCTGAGGCTGGTTTTTGGGTCGTTCCAGTATTTACGATGATGGTAATGAAATCTGTTTTTGGTTTGAGATTGTTTTTAGCTTTGGACTGTTTTGGTTTGGGGTTTGTTTTTGGCGAAAAGTGGTATAATTGAGGCAGCATGAGCAGAAAGCGAAAAACAAAAAATCAGAAAAACACCAAGATTGTAAAGGCGACAGAGAAGCCGGAAATTGTGATTCGTGAGATTGAACTTGGGGGAGGCGCTAGGGAGGGGACTGAGGATATTGTTGAGAAATTAGCTGAAGGCGCGAAAGTGGAGGGAGAGGCTTCGTCGGAAGGCGAGAGGGAAGTTGGGGAGAAAATGACAGGTGTTGATGGTAGGAATGGTAGGTCTGTTGAGACTGCTGACGAGATCGAGGCAGATGAAATTGGAGTGAATAGAAATGAAGTGAGCGAGGTTGAAGCGAGTGAGGAGGTGGAAGATGCGGGGTTGACAGAGGGAGCGAAGGCCGAGAGATCCAGGAAGCAGAAAATAGAGAAGAAACCAGGGAAGTTGGGCGCGAGGATACACCGAGTTAATGTTTACTATCCGTGGCTGAAGTTCGTAGTGGTGTTGGTGTTGGCGGTAGGAATGACGCTGGGGGGATTTGGGGTGGGGCAGGTGATTGGTAATGTGATTCGGGGAGCGAATGGAAGCGAACATACCGAGGCAATAGCTGATGACGAGTTGGAAGGGGCAGGGCAGGGGGCAGAGATAGCGGAAAAACCTGTTGAAAAGCCGGAAGAGCCATCTGAAAATCAGGGCGAGGAGGGAAAACCGGAGGAGAAGCCGGTAGTCACACCAGATAAGCCAACGACGAACCCGCCGGTGACGACGCCGGAGACAAATGGGAAGAAATTAGTGGCGTTGACGTTTGATGATGGTCCTTCGCCGGCGACGACAGGGCGGTTGTTGGATATTTTGAAGGCGAAGGGAGTGAAGGCGACGTTTTTTGTGGTAGGGTCGATGGTGGACCGGGCGCCGGATTTATTGAAACGCGAGGTGGCAGAGGGGCATGAGGTCGGGAGCCATAGTTCGTTCCACCAGAATTTGTCGAAGATGGGGGCGGGTGATTTACAGAACGAAACTGCGAATATGGACCGGATTTTTATGGAGGTTTTGGGGCGGAAGGTGGAGATTATGCGACCGCCGTATGGAGCAGTGAGCGACGCGATGCGGAGCTATCTGGGGAAGCCGATGGTGAATTGGTCGGTGGACCCGCTGGATTGGAAATATCGGAACGCGGCGACGGTGCGGGCGAATGTGGTGGGTTCGACGACGGACGGGGCGGTGGTGCTAATGCATGATATTCATGCGTCGACAGTGGACGCGGTGGCGGGGATTATCGATGACCTCAGGGCGCAGGGCTATGAGTTTTTGACGGTGTCGGAGCTCGCGGCAGCTCGGGGCGTGGGGTTGACGAGCGGGGTGGTGTATTACCGGTTTTAGGGGTGTAGCTTGGGGCCGTTGGTTGAGTGGTCTTATATGGGGTTGCTGGCATTGTTGATTGGGGTAGCACGAAGTTGGGTGATTTTGAGACTTGATTTTTGCGGCGAGTTGGGGTAAAATGAGGTGAATGGGGATATAGCTCAGCTGGTTAGAGCGCGTCACTGATAATGACGAGGTCTGTGGTTCAAGTCCACATATCCCCACCACATTTCAAATTAAAATTGCCCATCTCGGCATTTTTTCTTGTTTGCTCGCCGGTAAGGCGCGCTGCACAAGAAGAAAACGCCAATCTGAACAATTTTATCTTTGAAATGCTAGTATATTGGGGTAATAGCTCAGCTGATTAGAGCGCCGCCTTTGCAAGGCGGA
>CANAUU010000084.1 GCA_947364965.1 uncultured Candidatus Saccharibacteria bacterium
TAGAGCAGCCTGGTAGCTCGTTTGGCTCATAACCAAAAGGTCGTTGGTTCAAATCCAACCCCCGCAACCAAGCTTGGCGTCAGAATCGCCCCCCCGATCTGGCGCCATTTTGGTGAACACCACCAATCTCTTAAATACTTCCTGTCCCCCCAGGAAGTATTTTTTGTCACCCGCCCTAGTCTCTCCGAAATACCTGCAACAAAAGGCGTTCTCTAGCTCCAATACAGGAACGCGCCCCCTATCCTAACGTAAGCTCAACGCTATGTCCTGTCCAGACCTCAAAACCCGAACGCCTTTCCCACACCCCGTGGAAAACTCCTCATCGCCAACAAAACCAAAACCGAAATCCGTCAACGTTGACAACTTCCGCTAAACCCAGCCTAACCAACCGAACGCCTAAACCATAACCACCATTGACAAAATAGCCTGCTCGTGCTACAATGATAACAAGGTCTACTCGTGAGGCCCAGCTTGGCAATCCAAACCCCCAAACTCCAAACCCCTCAAACCCCAAAAAATCCCAACAGCCAGAACCCCAAACAGCTAGCCCCCTCACGCACTTCAATAATCAGACTAGTACTTTTACAAGGAGGAACTACCATGTCATCCCGCAACACTTACCCCGAAACCCCCGCCTGTCCCTTCACGCTTCGCGTCCTCATTTCTATGAACACCCGCCAAAAGCTTCTCTCCGTTCTCTCCGCTCTCGTTCTAATCGCTTTAACGCTTATTGCTATCACCTTCACTGTCTGCGACAGCTCTGGCTACCTCAAACACCCCAGCGACCCACTCTATCGCGGCACCATCAAGGTCACCAATATCCCAGTCTGGAACGAAACACTCCAGGTTGACGACCCCGCCGACACCGTTCGGAGTTGGCGTTTTAATTCCGACGAAGGCAAGCTCCCGAACGCCACCATCATCGACCCGCTGCTCGTCCCTTTCGACGAGGTTCCGACCGGCTACATCACTCTCCCGACTGACCCTGCTGCCCTCACCCCACTCAACCGCGACTTCGACGATGACCTTTTCCGTTTCACCTGCACTACGTCAGTCGACAGGCTTCGCTTCATTGTCCCCCATCTCAAAGTTGCCAACTCGCGTCTCCCTGTCTTCTGGCATACCATCTCCCTCGCCGGACTCGGCCACCTCGACATCAGCCTCTCTCTTGAGGCTGCCGACCAGCTCATCGCCGAAGCCGAAGCTCGCCAGTCCGACACAATCACCTTCGTCGCCATCGGCTCGCCCGACCCCACCTTCCATCACCCCGTCGTCCGTGCCATCCGCGCCTATGTCTCCGTCTTCCCGATCCCGGTCGAGAACGTCGTCACCATGACTATTCTCTTCGCCCTCGTTCTGGCAATCACCGTTATCCGACTCTGGCGTAGCACAATCTATGACACCGCGCGCTGGTTCTACGCCTGCACGCAGCTCGACGCCGAGGAAGACGTCTTCGGCCACGGTTAACCTCCTTACCCAACGTGCTCCGCTCCTAAGGCACCCTATCGAGCACTCGCAAAAATCCCGCCCTCACTCCGAGGACGGGATTTCTCATGCTTATCAGTCTAGGCTTCGTCAACTTTCTCTGCAGAGTCAGTTTCTTCCACAGAAGTCGCTTTCTCGTCAACCTCCGCTTTAGCAGTATCAGTTTCGGCAGTAGCCTCGGAGGCGGCAGCCTCAGCCGTGTCCTCAGTAGTCTCGACTGAAACCTCCTCCGTAGCCGTTTCCGAATCCGACAGCGCATTGAGTAGGGAATCTTCCGCATTCTTGCGTTTCTTCTTCTCCGGCGCCTTTGCAAGCTCAATATCTAGGTCGTACCCAGTCAGTTTCGACGCCAAGCGCACGTTCTGCCCCTGTCGCCCAATCGCAATCGACTGTTGGTCCTCGGTGACATAGACCTTTGCCTTCTTTCCTTCAATCTCCACCTTCACGACTTCCGCCGGCGAAAGCGCCTCGCGAATAAACTCCGAAGGATTGTCGCTCCAGTTGATAATATCAATTTTTTCGCGCTCACCGACTTCATTCATAATCGCCTGGACCCGCACCCCGCGCCCACCGACGAACGTCCCGACCGGATCCACCCCCGGCACCGTCGACATCACAGCAATCTTCGTCCGACGACCAGCCTCGCGCGCAATTCCGCGAATCTCAACCGACCCGTTCTCGAGTTCTGGCACTTCCTGACGGAACAAATACTCAATAAACTCCGCATTACCGCGCGAGAGAATCAACTGCGCCTTCGCGTCATCATGCTCGACGCCCTTGATATAAACTTTCAGACGTTCACCGACCGAATAATACTCACCATCAATCTGCTCACTGCGCGGCATAATCCCGTTCGCGCGCCCGAGATCAATGCGCACCAGTCGCGGCTCAACTCGCGCCACTACCCCAGTCACGACCGTGCCGATCTTGTCCTCAAACTCTGACAAAACCGCATCACGCTCAGCCTCGCGCAGCCGCTGAATTACGACCTGCTTCGCCGCCATCGACGCCACCCGCCCGAAGCTCGTCACCTCAGTCGCTTCCTCGACCTGGTCGCCCAGCTTCGCTTCCGGGTCCAGCTTCAAAGCTTCCGCGAGCGGCATTTCCGTCGCCGGGTTATAGGCCAAACCGTCCTCGATTACTTCGCGGCTCACGAAGACCTTCGCCTTACCAGTGTTCACGTCGAGCAGTGCTCGCACGTTCATGTCTTTATCACCATTATCCCGGCGCCACGCCGCCGCAATCGCCATCTGCACCACGTCAAGCACGACGTCTTCCGGCAAGCCTTTCTCCTCCGCAATCACTCCCACCATCGCGGTCAACTGTTTGAGATCCAAACCTTCCATTTTTCTCCTTTCGCGCCCATCAGGCGCTTATCCTCGACCTCAGCGAGCTCGGCCGTCTTCTGTAAGCCATTTCCAAAGGGAATCACCCTAGAAATAAAAAGCCCGCCCCTCTTCGAGTCGGTCAATATCTGTATACCCTCATTATATCAAACCTCCTCTCCCCGTCAACCCCTATTCTGCGAAATCCCAAAACCTGCCTCAGCCCACCTCAAATCCTATCCAAACACCTCATATCATCCCAAACCCTCTCAAAACCTCAATCTCACTCCAAAATGCTTGCTAAATTCTCCAAAATCCAAGAAAAACATAGACAAAATGAGAAAAGTGTGCTATAATGATAAGATAGGGTATCACCAAACCCCAGAAGCGCCCAAAATACCCGAGAAGAACCTTCCGAATCCAAATTCGAGAGGAGAAATATACCATGAATATTTCCTGTATCCAGAACCTCAGCCAAACCGGCACTCTGAGCCAAATCCTGTCCGCGCATCAATTCTGCCGCTCCGTGGGTGAATATAACACGAACGGTTTCGAGTGGCCTCGGACCCTTCTTGACGCTTACAATCTGGAAGGTTTCCGTGCCGCGCTCCCCGCAGTCGAGGCTAAGGCCCAGTTCGACCCCGAAGGGTTTTCGAAAGGCTACGTCCCCCAGACTCTGCTCTGGGGCTACGATCAGGACTCTGACGCCATCTTCGGCCTCGCCAAGGTCCGCACCATTCTCACCCCAGCCCTGCTCCGCCATGGCGGCCACATTGGTCTCGCCCTGGGTCAGGACTACCGCGGCAAAGGCTACGGCACCGAATTCTTCCGCGAAGTCCTGAATTACTGCGCGCGTCAGGGAATGAAGGACGTCATTGTGACTGCCAGGCACAATAACTTCGCCAGTCGCCTGGTGGTTGAGAAGTTCAATTTTCAGCTCCTAGACCTCGCTGACGTCGTTGACTACTCTAGTTCTAACGGCGTCGTCAAAGTCGCCCGCTACCTGATCCGCCTGGAGGATTAGTACTCTGCGCCAAAGCCCCATGCTCAATCTCACCAACCAACCCTCAATTCAGCAACTCCGTCCCATTTAAACCCCTCTCGCCCGTGCCGCTTCCCCGGAAGCGGCACAGTTTTTGTTCAATCCTTGTAGTCGCTAGAAGTCAGAATTATGAAACCTAAGCACTATCTTAACGGGCCTAGACGCAGCCGTCTCAGTCGAACTCAATCTCCGCTACAAGCTTCAATCAAT
>CANAUU010000085.1 GCA_947364965.1 uncultured Candidatus Saccharibacteria bacterium
AGAGTGCTTGAGCAGTTCGGAAGAGGTTTCGGCGAGGAGATCGACCGCGTCGCGGGTGAGGAGGAGCGGTTTGAGATTTCCGGGATCGGTGTTTTCGAGGAGGTTTGTGATAGCGTCGCCGAGGGCGATGGCAGTGGCAGAGTTTTTGGAGAGATCGCCAGCGAGAATGGTAAAGTCGCCAGATTTGAGGGCGGTACGAAGTTCGCCGGATTTGGCGAAAGAGCCGCTGCTAGTGGAGGGAGCGAAATTTATATTCCCGAGTGGTGGGAGTTGACCGCGCAAGGCGTCGGGTAGACAGACAGAAACTTCACGAATGGGAAAATTATGATTGATGAATTCAGCAAGGCGGATGACGGAATGGAAACTTTGGCTGTTGCCGCCGATGATGTTGATTTGCCCAGTCTTCTGTTCGGGAATATTCCAAGCGAGGTCGGGAAAAAGAGGCTTGGTTTGTTTTTTCCAGTAGGATAAGTTGGTGTCGAGTTTCGCGAAGGCCATGGTGCTAGAAAGTTAGTTCGATTGAAATTGGGCAATGGTCGGAGCCGAGGAAGTGGTCGTGAATACTGGCGGATTCGAGATGTTCGGTAAGACTGGGCGAGATGAGAAAATAATCAATGCGCCAGCCGATGTTGCGTTCGCGAGCTCTAGCCCAATTTGACCACCAAGTGTAGCGCTGGAGGGTGGGGTTGAAATAACGAAAGGTATCAATAAAACCGGCAGAGAGGAGGTTTTTAATTCCCTGACGTTCTTCTTCGGTGAAGCCGGCGTTTTTCTCGTTGTCTTTCGGGCGGGCGAGGTCGAGCGGCGTGTGCGCGACATTAAAATCTCCACAGATGATGACTGGCTTGGCGAGTTCGAGAGCTTTTAGGTGGCGGAGGAGGGCGGGGTCCCAGATTTGTTCGCGAAGTTGGAGCCGGGAAAGGTCGCGTTTGCTATTGGGAACATAGGTATTGACGAGATAGAAGTTTGGGAATTCGATGGTCTGGAGGCGGCCTTCGGTGAGAGGGTTGCCGTGTTTGTCGTCGGCCCAAGGATAAGCTTCGCAGACTTCAGGCACGAAGGTGTCGAAAATGTTGAGCGGTTGAAGTTTCGTGAAAACGGCGGTACCAGAATAGCCTGGACGTTCGGCGCTGTTCCAGATTTCGAGATATTCGGGCAGGTCAACTTCGGCTTGGCCTTGTTTAGCTTTAGTTTCTTGAAGGCAGACGATGTCAGGCTGTTCAGAGTTAATAAAATCAAGGAATGTGCCTTTCTTCAGGCCGGCGCGGAGGCCATTGACGTTCCAGGAGTAGATTTTGATGTGTTGCTTTGGCGCAGCTGGGGATGTCAGTTGCGCAGGAGCGGGTTGATTGCCGATTTTAGTATCTTCCACGTTCGAGATCTCGTTTTTTAATGGTTTCGCGTTTGTCGTATTTTTTCTTTCCCTTGCCGGTTGCGATGATGAGTTTGATGTAGCGGCTACCACCGAGAAGTTTTACGGGGACGAGTTGATAGCCGTCTTGTTTCGCGCGAGCGAGCTCGGTGAGTTGACGTTTGGTGACGAGGAGTTTGATGTTGCGCTCGGTGTCGGCGCCAAGGGTGAGATTATTGAGCCAGAGTTCATCATCTTTCAAAGTGACAAAGGAGCCTTTAAGCTGGACATGATGATCGCGGATGAGGCGAACTTCGGGGCCAGAAAGCAACATGCCGCAGGATAACTCATCGCCGAGATGATAGTCGAAACGGGCGCGGCGGTTGACAGTGACAGAGGCTGGAGTTTTTTTCTTTCGCATAGTATAATTATAACATACCATGAGAATTGCGATTACATCCGATCTTTATTACCCAATGTCGAACGGGGTGGCGGTTTTTGCGAATAATTTGGCGAAGGGTTTGGCGAAGCATGGACATGAAGTGATGGTGATTTGCCCGAGTTTTACGGGAAAGCCACATCGCACAAAGCGTGACGGAGTGACGACGGTATACCTCCGGTCGATTCGATTCCCTTTCTATCCGGACCAGATTAATGCAGTGCCGGAGGGGAAAAAGATTTTGAATATGAAGATGCCGCGCTTGGCGTATCGACATGGGCTTTGGATTACGGTGGACCCGTATCCGGCACTTAAAAAGGCATTGAAGAAGTTTCAGCCGGATGTGATTCATAATCAGACGGCGGAGATGATTGCGATTGCGGCGCGGCGCTATGCGAAAAAGTATGATGTGCCGATGGTTTCGACGGGGCATGCTTATCCGGACAATATCACAAGCCAAGTGAAGCTCTTGAAGCCGATTAAAAAGCCGGTGGATGCAATGCTCAGGACTTATATGGCGAGTTTTTTGAAGCACTCGGAATATGCAACGATGCCGACGGAAATGGCAATTGATGATTTGGTGCCGAAGAATCGGCGAAGGTTTGATGTGACGGTAGAGCCGCTGTCGAACGGAGTGGATTTATCGAAGTTTACGCCAGGGAAAGCGTCAGTGAGAGTCTTGAAGAAGTTTCGGTTGGAGCCGGGAAAATCGAGGGTTTTGTATGTTGGGCGAGTGGATCCGGAGAAAAGCCTGAGCAATGTGGTGACGGCGTTTGCAGGAGTGGTGGAAGAGATGCCGGAGGCGGAGCTAGTGATTGTCGGAGATGGGACGGATCGGCGGCATTTGATTGATCTTGCGCAGGCACTGGGGATTTCTGATAAGGTGAAGTTCCCTGGTCGGATTATGCCGCCAGACGTGACGGAGATTTATCGGGGTGCGACGGTTTTTGCGACGGCGAGCGAGACGGAAACGCAAGGAATTGTTCTTATTGAGGCGGCGGCGACAGGGCTGCCACTCGTTGCAGTGGATGCGGGAGCGGTGAAAGAACTTTGCCAAAATAAGAAGAACGGGGTTTTGTGTAAGCCGGGGGATATTGTGGGGATGACGGATGCTCTTTTGAAGATTTTGAAGGATGCTGACTTGCAGCAGAAATATGGAGAAAAAAGCTTGGAGATTTCTAAACAGCATGATTTGAATCGGACTTTGAAACGGTTTGAAGAGATTTACGAGGAAGCTATTACGCTGAAGGGTAAGAAGGTACAGAAGAAAAGAAGGTGGTTCAAATAGCTTCTCTCCAAAGCGCAGGAAATTAGTGTTTAGGGAAGGGTTTTTGATTTGTTTCTTATGATTTTAGGGCTATGTCTTTAATTTTGTGACGCTTTCTGTGATTTTGGGTTTGTGTTTTTAATTTTGGTGCTTGTGTTTTCTGAAAACGTGATATAATGAAAGTGTTCGTACAATGTGTTTTATAGTTAGGCAAGCTGTTTTCTTGTCTTCGTGATGGCACGATTTTTATTTCCATCTTGTGAACGGCGCCGTGAGGCTCAGTGAAGATGGAAGCATTTAGGAAACTAGGACTTGCCTGACGCATTGTACGAACACCTCGCGGTGCCATTTTTGTATGTAGACAAGATAGATGGTTCGCCGGGTGTTCGTATAACCTAAAAGGAGGGCCTTTATGCTAAAGCGCGATAGAAATTTTAATAGGACTAGTGAGGTGAGTTCGGTTGTCGGGAGGGTTGGCTGTGTCGGGAGGGCAGATGGGCTGACTTGCTCAGGGAGAGTAGGCTCGGTTATAGGGAGGACAGGGTGTTTGGGTTTATTGGCCTTGATGTTTATGTTAGTAAATCCTGTTTTGGGTTCTTCCGCTAGCGCCCTAGAAGAGGCTTCAGGTAGTTCCGATAATGCTAACTCTTCAGCAATAACAAATGGTTCTGATACTGATACTGATGCTGATGCTGATGCTGGGATTATGCCCCTCGCCGATATTCCATCAACGGTTGGGATTTCCTTCTCGCCAGCTTCTGGTTCTACCTCACTGACGCCGATCACGGCAGCTGGACAGTCTGCACAAGTAAATGTGCTTGCAAGTGTTAATGTTTCTAACTCTGGAG
>CANAUU010000086.1 GCA_947364965.1 uncultured Candidatus Saccharibacteria bacterium
CGATTTCAGTGTCAGTTGGTTCGGTCTCGTCAACGTCGTCTCCGCCGTCATAAATAACGCCGGAAGTCCCATTGGAGGCGGGAGTGTCGCGATCACTGCCTTCCATACTGCTGATATAGCCATGCTCCCAGAGCGCGACGCGACCAAAGAAGACAGTAATAAGGATGACAAAGATAATGCCAACGATATAACTCGGTTTGATGTGGATTTTGCGTAGAATTGGTAATTTCATGTCTTTCTTGGCTGTCTTTTTAGATTTTGCGTTGTCGTCAGGGTTGGTTTTGGTCTTTTTGGGTGGGATGGTGATGGGAATGACGCGAGTTTTGGCAGAGTGCTTGGGTGGGATGGTTTTTTCTACTTTTGAAGTGGTTTCAGAAATGGTTTTGGTGGTTTTTTTAGCCTTGGTTGTTGAGTTTGTTGCGGAGGTCGAGGACTCTTTGGAGGATTTGGCAGCATCCTTTTTTAGTTTAGCCTCTTCATTGGAGGCTTCGAGCATGAGGGGCTTACGCATAGTGAGAGCAGGTCGAGATTTATCGGCGCTGGTTTTCTCTGCGGTATTGTGCTGCTTTTTGGTATCTTTTTGCTCTGGTTCGCTCATTTTTCCACCCGTTAGATAGTTTTATTTATACTCGTCATATGTCACCATTAAGGCTCGGGAATTGAGCTGACGCAGGTTTTCGAGTGCAACGGTGACGACGATGAGAAGACCAGTACCTGAGATAGAGAGACCGAGTGGCCTGCCGGACAGTACGATGAAGATATAGTCGGTTAGAAATGGCAACATAGCAATCAAACCGAGCGCAAGCGCGCCGAAGAGGTTCAGGCGATTGATGGTTTTGCCGAGGTATTCGGCGGTCTGGTTGCCGGGGCGGACGCCTTCGATGAAGCCACCCTGTTTTTGAAGGTTATCAGCAATTTCCTTCGTGTTGAAGATGATACTGGTATAGAAATAGGTGAAAGCAACGACGAGAATGAAGTAAACGGCGGGATAGAAGAACCACTGAGCGGTGATGCCGTTTGGATACATGGTGCTGAAAGTGTTGGCGTTTGGCGCGGTGAATAAGGTCATTAAAGTAGCGCCGAAACTATTGCCTGGGTTGATAGTCTGGATAAGTTGACCGATTAGGGCCGGAAGAGAGAGGAAGGCGGTTGCAAAGATGACTGGGACGACGCCAGCGGCGATGAGTTTGAGCGGCAAGATAGATTTAATACCGCCATAGCTACTATTGCCATGAACGCGCTTAGCATAGTTGATAGTGACAATGCGCTGGGCTTCGTTGAGCTTGACGAGGAAATAGATAACTACGAGCATCGCAATAGCGAAGCCAAGGATGATCCAGAAGTAAACTGGGTTGACGGGGAGATTGAACCAACCAAAGAGTGAAAGCGAGCCAGCGGATGTATCGAAAAGAGCGGCGCCGAGGCTAGCCAAGGTGGTTGGAAGTTGGGAAATAATGCTGACGAAGATGATGGTGGAAACGCCGTTGCCGATTCCCTGTTCGGTAATGAGTTCGCCAAACCACATGAGAATAATAGAGCCAGCGACCATGGCGGTGACGGAGAGCGCCCAGTCGGCAGCGGTAGGAGTGTAGGCGAGTGCGGTGTTGGAGGCGATAACGGACTGGTAAAGCATGAAGATATAGGCAATAGATTGGACTATAGCTAGAGGAACGGCGATGATGCGGGTCCATTGGCTAATCTTGCGGCGACCAGCTTCGCCGTCTTGGGAAAGTTCTTCAAGGCGAGGGATGGCTTTCGTGACTAGCTGGACGACGATAGATGCTGTAATATATGGGGAGATACCAACAAGGAGGATCGAGAAGGTCGTGAGACCGCCGCCGGAGATAAGGTTAAGGAAGCTACCGAAATCAGACTTCTCGATGAAATTCTGGACGGCTTCTTGGAAAGTGGCTGGCTCGCCCATTGGCACCGGAATGTGCGCGAGGAATCGATAGATGATTAACAGCCCGACGACAATCAGGATACGCTTCAGCATGTCTTTATTGGTCAATGATTTGAAAATAGTCTTGAAATTCATAATCCCTACTCTTACTCCGTCTATTGTAGCACAAAAAATAGCCCTTTCATAGGGCTATTTTTGGTTTCGAGGGATTTATTCCTCGGTTTTGGTCGCAATGCGCTGCGGGATAGCAACTTTTTTGAAGTCACCACCGGCGTTTTTGATAGCGGCGAGTGCGGTTTTGCTGATGAATTGAGTTTCGAGGCTGATTTTAGCCGTCAATTCACCGCGGGAGATAATCTTGACCTTGGTGTATGGGGTTTTAATCAGGCCTTTGTCGGCGAGAGTGAAGTTATCAACTTTGCCGCTTAAATCGTTCAAGCGATCAGTGTAGACGACTTCGGCTTTGTCATGAAGGCTTTTGAAACCTTTGAGCTTCGGAATAGCCTGCATGATAGCGCGCTGACCGCCCATGAAGCCGGCTGGCATTTTGCTATGACCAGTACGGGCTTTCTGACCTTTGGTGCCACGACCAGCAGTCTTACCCTTGCCAGCGGAGATACCACGACCGGCACGGGTTGGGCGCGTATTGCGGTTGACCTGTAGATCGTTATATTTCATTTATTTATCCTCCTTTTTGGTGGATTTCTGGGTGGTAGCCTTTTTGGCTGGCTCTTTCTTGTCAGCTTTTTTAGCATTGCCGACCCATTGGTCGCGAGGAGTTTGCTCGCGCAAACCGTCAATCACGGCGTAAGCGATGTTGACCTTGTTAGTACTACCAAGAGACTTGGAAATCAAGTTCTTGATGCCGGTGAGACCGATGATGCTACGAACAACGCCGCCAGCGATAATACCAGTACCAGGGGCAGCCGGTTTCATGAGGACATCGGCGCCAGTGGAACGGGTTTCGACTTCGTGGCAGATAGTCTCGCCGTCCATGTTGAACTCGATCATGTTTTTCTTAGCTTTGGTAGTGGCTTTTTGAACAGCGCTAGTGACGTCGCCGGCTTTAGCGATGCCAACACCAATTTTATTCTTGTGGTTGCCGATAGCAACAAGAGCCTTGAAGCGCATACGGCGACCACCGCTCACGGTGCGAGAAACGCGGTCAATGTTAATAGTGACGGTGTCAAACTCTTTGGGGGCGGTATCTTGATTGCGATTACGATCGCGGCGACCACCGCGGCGGTTCCCCATTGCGCGACCATTGATGTCTTTTTGGACTTTGGTGGCGGCGACGCTGTCGCTCATTTTGAGGGTGCCAGCCTTGTTGACGACCTGAGGCTTTGATCCAGTTTTGTCAGATTCTGCCATTAGAACTCCAATCCTTCCTTGCGAGCAGCATCTGCGAGGGCAGACATGCGGCCAGCATATAGTTTTGCGCCACGGTCGAAGACGACGGCTTTGATTTTAGCTTTCTTGGCTTTCTCGGCAATTTCTTTGCCGATTTTAGCAGCGAGCTCGGATTTGTTACCGGTGGCTTTGCTGCCAACGGTGGTAGCATAAACGAGAGTCGTGCGCTTGTCGTCATCGATAATCTGGGCAGTGATGTGCTTATTGCTGATGTGGATGCTGAGGCGTGGGCGCTCGGCAGTGCCATGAATTTTAGCGCGAGTACGTTTTGCGCGAAATGCGGTGTTCATTACTTCTTCCCTGCCTTTCCTGCCTTGCGAAGAATAACTTCGTCAACGTATTTAATACCTTTGCCCTTGTATGGTTCAGGCTTCTTCAACGCACGAATTTCGGCGGCAACTTGACCAACTTTTTGTTTGTCAATGCCGGAAACTGTGATGGTCATTTTGTCGGTCTTAAGATCGACGCCTTCGGGGGCTGCGTATTTGACTGGATGAGAGAAACCAAGCGCCATTTCAATAGATTTGCCACCGCCACTCAAGCGGAAGCCGACGCCGTTGATTTCGAGTTTTTTCTCG
>CANAUU010000087.1 GCA_947364965.1 uncultured Candidatus Saccharibacteria bacterium
TACCTCTGTAATCGCCGAATCGAACCACTATAGAGATAGACCAACTCCCGCCCATCATCCACAAACATCGACGCCGCCAACGGTACATAGCCCTCTACCATTCCAGAAACCCCTTCAAACACCTCCGAAACCCCCTCCAAATCTTCTTTTCTAACCCGAGCAGCCGGTATTTCTGCCACCACAAACTTCACCTTCTCAGAAAAAGCCTTCTTCATTGATTGATAATATTCCATTTCCGGCTCTTGGAACCCATGCCGCTCCCCTGATTCCGCTGTAATCCGCTTCAAAATCCCCAGCTCATCATCTCCGAGCTCCCGCACCCGCACTTCCTCGCGCTCCGCCTTATTAATCAGTTGTCGATGCGTCGTCCGAAACTCCATCAGAAGCCCTTCCGGCGTCTTCCCCTCAAGATCCAGTACATACAGCCACTTTGCCTGCCCCTCCTCGCCAAGGTATTTATACCCCATTTTCTCGAGTTCCTGCTTCACTTCCAAATGATTCGCCCCCTCAACCACCTTATTTTCGCCGTCCCGCGACTGGCTTACCACGTTTGGCGAAATCTCCAGCGCCATCGCACCCCGCTTCCCACAAAACTTCCGTGCCTCTCGCGTCAAAAACTCCAAAATCTCCTGACGTCGCTCGCCATCATAATCCAGCAACCATCCCCCTGGCACCCGCATAATTTTCTTCCCAAAATGCCATTTTTGCGCCAAAATCAACCCTGCCGCTACAATCTTAGAACCTTCCCGTACCCCCACCAAATACGCTTCTCGTCCCAGATCCCGATACCGTCGATACATCTCCACGCTCTGTAAAAAACTCCCGCAAGCAAACTTCACCCCAGCGAATTCTTTCTCCTCAAGCTCACAAAATTCCAACCTCACCTCTGCTCTACCTCCCAAAAAACTCCGCAAACCACAAAAATCTCACACTTTTCAAAGTTTTCACCGTTCTCTCCACATCTTTCATAACCTCATTATACCACGCCAACCCCAAACCCTAAACAACCGACCCATCCGCCCCAAATAATGCTATAATAACACTATGTTTTATGAGGTAATACCCACCGAAGTCTACCGCGCCGGCGGCGGTGTGCTCACCTATTCCTCCGATTTTCCTCTCCAACCCGGCCACATCGTCCTCATCCCCCTCGGCAAAAAGGTCATCACCGGCATCGTCTCAAAAAAAGTCCCCAAAGTCGACTTCCCGACCAAGCCCATCGTCAAACTCCTCCACCCCTATCCCCTCCCTACACACCTCTTAAAATCCATCTTCTGGCTCTCGAAATACTACCTCTCCCCGCTTCCCGCAGCGGCCAATCTCATGCTCCCCGCCGGCCTCACTGCCCGTGGCGCCATCAAAGACCCTACCACACCAGCCAACACCGCCAAAACCGCCGCCCTCAGACTTGCCCAAAACCCCACCTCGCAAGCCCAAAACCCCACCAAAACACCTCAAAACTCCAAAAATCCCGCCAAATTCCCCTCAGTCCCTCTCAATCAAGCCCAGCAAAATGCCCTTCAGGCACTCCAGGAAGCCCCAGGAGCCACTCGTTTACTCCGAGGCGTCACTGGTAGCGGTAAAACCAATATCTATCTCAAAATGGCCGAAAACGCCCTAGAACAGCAAAAATCCACCATTCTCCTCGTCCCCGAAATCGCCCTCACTAGCCAGCTCGTCCAAATTTTTGAGCAAACCTTCGCTGGCCGCGTCGTTCTCATCCATTCCAGTCAAACCCTCGCCGAACGCCGCAAAACCTGGCTAAACATCTTGAACTCCACCTACAATGGCGTGGAGCAGAAAAACTTAAATTGCTGGTCTGAGACCATCCGCAGCGCCACGAGCGAGAAAAAGGCGGCTCGCGCCCGTGACGACGGGACGCGAGAACGCCGGGTCGAAGACAGCAGTTTAAGTTTTTCTGCTCCGCTCATCATTATTGGTCCTCGCTCTGCTCTCCTCACCCCTGTCCACGACCTCGGTCTTATCATTATTGACGAAGCCCATGAACCCGCCTATTACCAAGAAAACACCCCTCGGTACTCCGCCCTCCGCCTCGCCAGTTTCATCGCCAGCCAATCAACCTCCCGAGCAAAAACCCAATCCCCAGACGCAGAAAACGCCGCAACTCCCTCAAAAATCCCCTGTATCTTCGGTTCCGCCACTCCCAATCTCACCGATTACCACCTCGCCAAGACTCACCACTCCCTCATCGAACTCTCCGAAAAAGCCAAACAAACCGCCGTCGACCCAGAAATTTCCCTCGTCGACCTCAAAGACCGCACCAATTTCACCAAAAATCGCTATTTTTCCGACCTTCTCTTGACAAAAATACGAAACAATATTCAGGATGAACATCAAACTCTAATTTTTCATAATCGTCGCGGTTCCGCCCCAATGACCATCTGTGAGGACTGCGGTTGGCAAGCTCTTTGCCCAAACTGCTACCTCCCCTTCACTCTCCACGCCAACGACTATACCTTGAGCTGTCACCTCTGCGGCCACTCCGAAAAAGTCCCTCCTAGCTGCCCAGAATGTCACCACGCCGGCGTTATCCATAAGGGCTTTGGTACCCAGCTGCTCGAAGCCGAGCTCTCTAAACTCTTCCCTGAGGCCAAAATCGCCCGTTTTGATGGCGATAATAAGAAAGGCAACAGCCTTGCTTCGCTCTACGACGATGTCAAGTCCGGCTCCGTCGACATCCTCATCGGCACCCAAACCCTCGCCCGCGGGCTCGACCTTCCCCACCTCGCTACCGTCGGAATCGTTCAAGCCGACGCCGGCCTCGCCCTCCCTGATTTCTCCGCCGAAGAACGCGCTTTCGAGCTCCTCACCCAAGTCATCGGACGCGTTGGTCGCGGCCATCTCGACACTGCCTCAGTTATTGTCCAGACTTACCAACCCAACCACCCCGTCCTCCAGACCGCCCTGAAAACCGATTTCCACAGCTTCGCCGAATATTTGACCAAAAAACGCCAAAAATCTCATCTCCCCCCCTTCAATCACCTCGCCCGCCTCTCTGTCACCTACAAAACCGAAAAAACCACCCTCGCCAAAATCCAATCCGCCTACAATGCGCTTACAAAACATAACAATCTCGAAGTTTCTCCTCCCGCCCCTGCCTTTCACGAACGCGGCGCTCGCGGTTTCACTTGGCAGCTCGTCCTAAAGTCCACCTCCCGCACCACTCTCATCGAAGCGCTCCTTCCTTTCTCTGAACAGCCCCAGTTCTCCATCGTCCTTGACCCACCCTCCCTTCTCTAGTATAATATATACCAATGAAAACTATCATCACCACCCCCGACCCCCGGCTACGTCTCAAATCTGCCAAAGTTCGCGAAATCACCGACGAAACCCGCGAAATTATTGGCGATATGGTTGCTAGCTCCCTCGAGTGGGAAAAGCAACATCCTTATGAGCTTTCTGCCGCCATGGCTGCGCCACAACTCGGCATTAACCAACGCATTATTGTCGTCCGCGATGATCTCGAAGACAAAACCAACAATCACTTCACCGCCCTCATCAACCCCGAGGTCATCCGCACCGAAGGCAAGCCCGAAACTGATTTTGAAGGCTGCCTCTCTGTCCCGGAAATTTATGGCCGCGTCAGTCGCCCGCGCAAAGTCAAAGTCAAAGCCCTGCTCGAAGACGGCAGCGAAGTTCGCCTCAAAGCCGAAGGCTTCCTCGCCCGCACTCTCCTCCACGAAATCGATCACCTCGACGGCATTCTCTTCATCGATCATATTCGCGGTCAAAAAGACGCTTTCTACCGCATGAACAACAAAGGCGACCTCGACCCAGTCCAGGATTACAACACCGAAATCGCCAACAATAGGAACCTCTTCCCCGAGGAAGACTAAAATGCCCGAGAATACCTCC
>CANAUU010000088.1 GCA_947364965.1 uncultured Candidatus Saccharibacteria bacterium
AAGTAAGGCGCAGGGGCGTGGTGTTTATGCTAAGGTGCGACCGGAGGCTTGGGAAATCATGATGATTGGCGGGATGTTGGCGACGGTGGTGATTAGTTATGTGTTTGGGCCGGGGCTGTCGAATTATGAGAGCGATCCGATGTATATGACGGTGTATGATTACGTGAGGCTGGGCGATATTTTCCAGAATTTTGGCGGGTCGATGGTGCGAATTATAAAACATATTGTTTCTAACTTTGCGCGGACGCTGATACCGGTAGTGGCGGTGCTGGGTGGCGGGCTGATTGCGGCGCTAGTGAGGGCGAAGCGGGCTGGGCGGAAGCTGGAATTGTTGCCGGCGAGTAAGGGGCAGAGGAATTTGCTGGCGGTGTTGGTGATATTTAGTCTGTTTGCGGTGTTGGCAGGGTCGCAGATCATCATGCCGGTGAGGTTGTGTTTGCCGGCGTATCTAGCGCTGATGGTGGTGACGGTGATTCTGTTGATGAACTGGTGGCAGGGGTTGAATGAGCGGATGTTAGAGAAAATGGCGGCGCCGATGATATTGCTGGCGGTGGCGGCGATTGTGATTCGGACGGTGTTTGCTTGGGATTTCCATGAGCGGGTGGGCGAGGCTTTGGCGATGATTCGGGATTCGGAGGAGAGTGAGGTTTGTGTGAACCAGGAAGAGTTGCAGCATAGGCCGAAGATGCCGTTCGGGATGTTCCAGCAGGAGGAAACGTTTGTGCTCAGGCAAGAGAATAAATATGTGATATATGGGAAGGATGTGGTGTATTGTTCGCGGCGGGGCGATTAGAACGGCTATTGTGGGGTGATGACTTTATGAAATTTGCGGCTAGGATTGCGAAATGAAAGAGCCTCCGTTCGAGGGAACGGAGGCTTGCTGGGGGTTAAGGTGCGGTTTTGAGAGGGAGAATCCAGTAGTCGACGCCGCAGGGGGAGTTGAGGTTCATGGCGTGCCAGTAGTGAGTGGCGGGAAAGAGGGTGCGAACTTGGCTGACGTAGTGTTCGGCGAGTTTGTCGTGGTTGGCGATGGCGACGCGGATTTCGTATTCGGAGGCGTTGGGGGCGATGCCGGGGAGCTGCCAGAGGACTTTGGCGAGGAGGTGGGTGGCGGGGATGGTGCTTGAGGCGGTGAGGCGGAAAGTAGGGATTTCGGACGGGGTGGCAGAAATGAGATGGCCGGAGATGATGAAGGAACGTGGGAGAAAGATTGGGGCAGTGGTGGGGAAGCTCTGGAAGTCGAGGACGGTGAGGTCGTCAAGGTTGTGGCAGGTTTGCCAGGGGAGGTGCTCAAGGTTGCCGGTGGCTTCGTCGAGGGCGGGCGAATTCCAGAGATTTTGGGGAAGCTCTATGAACATAAGGGGATTTTTGTGACGGTGTGGGGTCAAGAAAAGGATTTCGTGGGAGCTGATGGGGAGGTGGGTGTCTGGATCAAAGTGGATGGAGCAGCCAGCGAAGACGGCGTGAACGAAATCGGGTGGGAGGTTGTGGTTGGTTTGGTTGGAAGACTCGGGGATGAGAAGATTAGCATTGAACGGGGTTCCCATGGGGAGGCCTCCTTTCTGGATTGGGAATGTGCAAGGTTGATTACATTATAGCACTAAAACAGGGAAGGGGTTGAAAATTACAGGGGAGTGTGGTATATTGGAGGGGTATATTAGCTCAGCGAGCAGGTGTGTGGAAGCGCTAGGATTCGACCTAGGGGAGAGCTTCTCGGAGCCGTGCTTGCTTTAACCAAAGGAGTTGTAATGAAAAATTACGAACTTACGGTTTTGGTTCATCCGGATTTGGAGATGAACTTGGAACCAGCAACCACCAAAATCAAAGAATTGATTGAGAAGAACGGTGGTAAAATCGTGAAAGAATCCAACGACGGAAAGAAGCGCCTTGCCTATGGTATTCGTGGTCAGGATTTTGCGGTTTATTACTTCTATGAAGTGGAGCTTCCAGCAGAGGCGCCAAAGAAAATTGAGGGCGTGCTCAATATTGCCGATGAGATTTTGCGCTATCTCTTGGTGACGGTGGATGAGCGGAAATTGAAATATGAAGCCAAGCAGGCGGCGCGCAAACCGCATGGCGAGGACGCTGAATCTGAGGACGAGCGGTAATGCGCGGGTTCTCGAAGGCGATTATCGCTGGGAACGTGACGCGCGACCCAGAGATGCGAGCAACGCCGAGTGGAGCGCAGGCTTGTAATTTCACGATTGCGGTGAACCGGACTTTCCGTGGGGGTGATGGCGAGCAGCAGGAACAGACTTCGTTTATCGACTGTGTGGCTTGGGGTCGCTCTGGCGAAACTATCGCGCAGTATGTGAAGAAGGGTTCGGGTTTGATTGTTTCCGGGCGGATTGAACAGCGGAGTTGGGAAGATAAAACTTCCGGGCAGAAGCGTTCGCGCGTGGAAATTGTGGTGGATGACTTCTCGTTCGTGGGGGGTGGCGACGGAGCTAATGGCGGAAGCCGGGGCGGCTCGTCGAGCTATTCTAGCTCACGTTCGAGCGCGAAGCCGGCGGCGAGTGAAGAAGTTGTGCCGGACGATATGCCTGATGACGATGCAATTAACTTGGATGATATTCCATTTTAAGTAGGTGGGAAAGGAGAAAGAAATTATGAGGAAAATTAAAACTAACCCAAATATGTATTTTGATTATCGCGATGTGAAGACTTTGCAGCGGTATATTGATGTCTATGGTCGGATTGAGCCGATGTCAAAGACTGGTTTGACGGCGAAGCAGCAGCGTCAGCTCGCGGTGGCGATTAAGCGGGCGCGGCATTTGGCGCTATTACCATTTGTCGCAGAACGATAAGCAATGCGTTATTGGGGCGAACTACTGCGTTAGGCCTTCTAGTCCGCAGTCGCCGTACTTAAGTACGTCTCCTTTGCGGGCTTCGGGCCTTCCTTGTATTTCATCCCCAATAACAGCATCGCAGGAAATTTATGTACTATAAACTGGAGGATTTGAGATGTATGGTCCAACCGATTTGAAGAAAAATGTGTTGATTACTTTGGACGGGCAGCCGTATAAAGTGATTGAGTATTCCCAGAAGGTGATGGGGCGGGGTGGCTCGATCGTGAACGTGAAAGTGAAAAACTTGATCACGGGGGCGCTCTTGCCGAAGACTTTTAAGGGGCAGGAGAAGATTGAGCCGGCGGAAGTGACGACGAAGAAGGTTCAGTATCTCTATAAGGACGATGAAAAGTTTTATTTCATGGACCCGGAGAGCTTTGAGCAATATGAATTGTCGGCGGACATGGTCGGTGATGCGAAAGATTTTATGCGCGACGGCGACGAAATGGAAATCCAGTTCTATAACGGGACGGCGATTAACTTGACTCTGCCGAAGAATATTTGGCTCGAGGTGACCTACACCGAGACTGCAGTGAAAGGTGATACAACTTCGTCGGTGCAGAAGGATGCGACGTTGGAGACTGGGGTGGTGATTAAGGTGCCGGCGTTCATCAAGACGGGGGATGTGGTGTCGGTTGATACCGAGACCTACGCTTATCGCGAGCGGCAGAAATAATATTGCGATGACGAGTTGGAGAGAGCTCTATGCGTGGAGCTCTCTTTTGGTGGGGCAACTTGTAAAGTTTTCTTACAAGTTGGGGGGATTAATACGGATAATATGTAGGCTGAGAGGTGAACTAGTGCAAAAAGTATACAAGTTGAAATATGGAAGGTAGGGAGTTAATTCGCTTAGAGATGAGTTGAACTTGTTCCATTTTGGAACTAGTTGGAAGTGGGGTAGTGAGAAATGATATAATGAGGGGAAGATGAAGGATGCGAGATTGAATGATAGGGTTGCAGGGGGGATGGTGGGTCGAGCTTCGGGGGAGGTTGTTGGGCGGGCGGAACTGAAGCTCATGG
>CANAUU010000089.1 GCA_947364965.1 uncultured Candidatus Saccharibacteria bacterium
TCGGAAAAGGAAAATATTTTCCTTTTCTCTCGTTGGCTTATTATATCATAGAACTCTGTTCTAGAAATGAGACAGATGGCGGTTATTTCTTGGCTTTTGTGGATTTATCGGCAGCTGTTTTGCCGGTTTTTGCGGTACTGGTTGAGGCATTTTCGCGGGCAGCGGCTTCAGCAGCATCGTTAACAATTTCTTCGGCAGCAGCACGAGCGGCATCCTCCTCGGCGTAGCGACGTTCTTGATTAGAAATCACGCGGTTTGCGAAGGTTCTAACAATGCCGCCGACCGAAGTCATGCCCTTGACATTATCGACAATGTCATCGGCCTTAGTAGCGATTTGCTGACCAGTGGCGACGATTTTTTGCGCCTCTTCAGCAAGGCGAATCAGTTTAATCGCGAGGATAATGCCAGCGATTAGAAAGATTAATAATGCGATGGACAGCATCACGACTAAAATCCATTCTGCAACGTTCATTTTTACCTCCTTGGTTGGGCGAAAAGCCCGTAATTTTATGGAGCCGCGGGTTAGTCGCGGCCAAACTTAACTAATATTTTGCGACAGCTTCTTTAACAAGATCGCCATAATCCTCGTATTCCATGGCATATTTGAGATGGGCGAGGAAATAATTCTTCGGATCGCCAGTAGTCATCCATTCGCCGCGAGTTTTCTCGACAATGACGTCGCCGCTGGCGACCATGCGAGTAATGGCATCAACAGTCCAAAGTTCGTTATCGAGACCAGTGTTTTTAGGATCGAGATATTCAAAAACCTCTGGAGTTAATAGATAGCGGCCATAGCTAGTGAGGTTGGACGGTGCATCTTCGATTTTTGGTTTCTCAACAATATCGTGGAGCAGCATTTTGTCGCCATCTTTGAGACGAATAATGCCATATTTATTGAGAACTTCGCGCGGCATTTCCTGAGAAATAATAATCGCTTTCGCGTCGGGATGTGCAGTATAAGAATCGACTAGAGTTTTAACATCCGACGAGCCGAAAACGACATCGTCGGAATAGAGCACGACGAAGGCCTCGTCGTCCTGAATAAACTTATGCGCAGAGGCGATAGGCGAACCGTTGCCATAAGGGTAGGAGGGGTCTTGCTCAATGACGATAATCTTCGGGAAATCAAGAATCTGCTGAATTGGCGCGTAGCGATCTTCTTTGCCTTGGGAGCGAAGCTGCTTTTTGATGCGGGTGATTGAATTGTTGAAATAATCTTCGTAAATCGGCTTGCCTTCGGGCGTGGCGACGATGATAATTTCCTCAATGCCAGCCTCGGCGCATTCTTCGACGACGAGCTGCATAATTGGCTTGGCGCCGAGAGGCAACATAGCCTTAGGGACGGTTTTGGTGATTGGTAAATAACGGCTAGCAAAACCAGCATCGGTAATGATAGCTTTGGTCGGTGTACGATAATTCATAAGATCTCCTTGAGATTTTATTATACCACAACTTTCTTGGTGGTGGTATAACTTACTTCTTCGCAGTCTTTTTGGAGGTCTTGGTCTTCTGGGCTTGGCGAGCAGCCTCAATTCGAGCTTCGCGGTCTTCAACTTTTTGGGAGCGGTTATGGATACCGTAAATCAGGCTAGCAACGCCAAAAATTAAGAGGTAGGCGCCGAAGAAGCGAACGAAATCAATATTCATGAGATGCCCAGAGTTCAAGATAACGATACCGAAGATAACACCGGCAATACCAGTCAACACCCAGATAAAGCGGTCGGTTGGGTCAACAGTGGTACGAAAGCCAATGAGCATTTCAAAGATTCCCCGAACGACCGTATAGACCGCTAGCAAGGAAAGTTGCCAAACCATTTCTTGGCCGGTAATACAAATCAGCGTTAGACCGAAAGCAGCATCGAAGAGCGCAACCAGCGTAGCAATTAGCCAGCCTTGGCGATTGTGGCTGCGATGGAGTGAGTTTGCGAACTCGACCACAGCTAGCGCGAGCAGAGCAATGCCGATAATTGGAGTAATGGTCGAGGGGGACTCGCTCGACGTAAAGAGAGTTAAACAACCAAAAAAGAGTGCGATTGCTCCCTGAAAGATGAAAACTAGCCAGTGACTATCGATATACTTACGCTTGATATGCGCCATAAAAATCTCCTACTTTTGTCTATTGTGTCCGGGCCGACCTAGATATAATTATATCGGCTCGAAAAAATTTCAAGCAAACTTAAAGTTTTCGCTTATATTTTTATTATATCATAAACATGAGCGGTTCGGCGAAGATTTTGCGTGGGAATAAAGCCAGTGCGAAGATTCCTAAGGTTTAACTGGTACGGCACGCGGCTAAGTTATGCGGTAAGCCAAATATTGCACGTGGGGCTAAACGTGACGTACTTTCTTACGAACGGTCTCGATGAGTTTAGTGATGGTGTATTTGGTCGGTTTCAGGACGAGGTCATGGGCGGGAGTATAGCGGAGCTCGTCGACGCCGAACCCGCGCTTGAAGCAGGAAACACCATAGAAGCGATGGTGAATTTCGTCTTCTTCGACGATACCCCAGAAATTATAGCGTTTAATTCCCCGCTTGCGTGCGTCGCGCATGGCCTCCATATGGAGGAGGGGTGCGCCAGAATATTTAGTGCCAAGCTCGGAAGATACTCCATAATGATAGGAGGCTTCATTGCCGTAAAAAATCATAAAGTTTTGGGCGAGAATTTGGCCTTGGTATTTCGCGGTATAGAGCACGGCCTCGTTGTTTTTGGCGAAAGCAGCAAACTGTTTGGTCAGAAAGTCTTCCGAAAAGGCAATAAACTCGTGGCGACCAGCAGTCTGGAGCTGAATCTGGTAGAATTCGTGAATATCCTTTGGATTGGTAGATTTCTCGACCTGAATGTCATTTTTGGCAGCCTTGCGCAAGGCACGACGAAGGCGCTGGCGCATACCTTGGAGGATTTCTTCCTCAGATTTCTCAAGGTCGAGGATTCCAGCGAATTCGACTGACAGATAGATCAGAGCCGGCTTTAGTCCGCGACTTTCGAGCAACTGAAGATTTTCTGGCGTGCGTTCAAGTTGCGGACGGACGCGGACGAAAACACAATTTTCTTTCTGTCCTTGGATACGCATATCCTCAAAAACCGCGGTGACGAGTGGCTGATTAGACCAGTCGAGGATTGGACCGCCAGCAATCGCCAGGTGTCGTCCACGACGAGCGGCTTCGATGACACCAGCATAGGCAGCGACAATTTTGCCGTCGCTAGTCCTAGCCAGACGCCGGACGATGTGATTCCCGCGGCTCGCATGAAATTCATAAAAGTCCCAGGATTGAAGAAAGTTCGCCCCGGGATGACTGGTGACGAATTTATCCCACTCTTCACGATTTTCAGCAGTTTTGAAGGTGAAAATATTGACCTCGATAGTGGTTTGGTCGGGGTTTATATTGGTTTGGCTGGCGGTTGGTCGATTGACGGCAGACTTCTCGACGGTAGTGTTGCTGGCGGTGGGTTTATTTGTCATGATGTCTCCAATTCCTATTCTATTGACTTTTTTGATAAAGCGTGCTATAATGGTATTATAGATGTCTTTTCTTCTTACGCACGGTTTCGACGATGAGGTTGATGAGGTAGCGAAGATGGCGGATAACAAGGTCGCTAGCGGGGACAAATTCGACTACTTCGCCGCCAAAACCGGTTTTGAAAGTCGTGACGCCAGCATAGCGGTGGTTTTTCTGACCGTGCGGAGCAATTCCCCAGAGATTATAGCGTCGGATGCC
>CANAUU010000090.1 GCA_947364965.1 uncultured Candidatus Saccharibacteria bacterium
TACGAGATTGGCGACGAATTATGGCGGGTGGATGTACTGTGATGTGTGCGGGGAGAATATTGGCTATTTGTGCTATGCGACGTATGATGAGGTCGATTTTCGGTTTAAGTGTCAGTGTGGAGCGGAAGGCTCGGTTCGTATTAATTTTGAAGATAGTGGGGCGGGAAAGTCTTGCGCGGATGAGTTGGTGATTGTGAAAAATCGGCTTTGCTGTGCGGATGATCAGTCGCCGTTGATGACGATTTTGGATAAGAAACTCCAAAACTACGAGTTAAATATTACTTGCAAAGCTTGCCATAAGATTTATCGGAAAGAAAAGTAGCCAGTCTTTGGAGGCTGGTTTTTGTGTTAGTTGTGGGCTGTTGGCTTTGGTTGGCTGGGGTTCGCGGCTTGGCGATTTGAGTCTGTCCCGGTGATGGGCTGGGCTAGATCTTTTTGCGGGGGGTTGGGCGAGACTGAGCGGCGCTGGCGGATGAGCGGGAGGAGGCTTGTGCGGCAGAGGCGGTAGGACGACGACGCCGAGTCGTGCTGGATTGCTCGGAGTTTCTGGCGATCTGCTCTTCGATGCGGGCGGTGGTTTCGGCAATAGCCTCAACATCGCCGGTGAGCTCATGGATGGCAAGAATGAGGCGAAGTGTGTTAGTATTATGGTCGAGCTGATAGGCTTTTTCAAGGGACTCGATGGCAGGTTTAATCTGGCCGAGTTTTTCTTTTGCCTTGGCGAGGGCGATATAGCGAGCGGGTAGACCGTCTTCGAGCTCGATAGCTTGTTCGAAGGCCATGGCGGCCTTTTCGTAGGCACCGGTTTCGAGGTAAATTAAGCCGACGTTATGAAGCGAAGAGGGGTTGTTGTCGAGGGATTGGGCGATTTCGAAGCATTCAATGGCCTCATCAAACTTTTGCTCCTTCGCATAAAGGATGCCGAGACGGTTATAGGCGGCGGCATTTTTTTCATCAAATTTCAAGATAGTGAGGAGGGCTTTTTCGGCGCGAAGCGGTTTATGGTCGCGCATAGAAGTTTGAGCGGCGCTCCAAAGTTTTTTCATTTGCATATCGTAGCGGGCGGATTTTGGGGCTTCGACGGGTTTACGGCGGAAAATTGGATACAAAAAGACGACGTAGAGCGATAAAACTGCAATTAGCGCAATGCCGAGCATATATTTATTATATCATAGCGCGGAGATTTCGTTGAATTTCGCGTGGATTTATGGATATGGTTTTGGCTAGCACAGGTCAGCGACGAAGTGGAGTTTGATGTGGCCGCCTTTTTCGAGGGCGTCGTAGAGTTTGAGGAAGGCAGGGAGTTTAATGAGGAATTTGCGATTGCCGGTTTTGAAATAGGACTTATAGAGGAGGTCGATGGTGGTAGCGACGATGTCGAGAGCTTGCTCGCGGGGTTTGGTTTTTGATTTGGCAAGGTCGGCGGCGATTTTAGGAAGGTCGCGGGGGGTGGCAGAGATGAGCTCTTTGGCTTGCGCGAGGAGCTTGGCTTTGGCGGCAGGGGTTTTGGCATTGACTTTCGGGGGAGTGTCGAGGGTGTTTAGAATGCGGGGGAAGAAAATTTGGGCGCGGGAGAGGATGGTTGGGAGGAGGGCGCCGGGCTGCTCGGTGAGGAGGACGAAGTGGCAGAAGTCACGGGGCTCTTCAAAGGTTTTCAGGAAAGCATTCTGGGCAGCGTCATTCATGGCATCGGCGGGAGTGATGACGAAGAAACGGTCGCGAGTTTCGCGGCTATTGGTGAGTTCGAGAAATTCACGGATTTGCTCGACGGAGATAAGGCGGGTGGTTTTTGATTCGTCGGGGTGAAGGTAGAGGGTGTTTTTGGGGCTTAGGATTGTGCCGTCAGCTGAAGATTTTGCGGTGGTGGGATGCTCGAGTACGGTATCGGGCGGGACGGCAAAAATTGTACAACTGGTGCGGGCGGCGATTTTTGGTAGATTAGCGAGGTTGTCGAAGAACATTATTGAGTTCCCGGGAAAAGAATGGTGAATTCTGGTGGGAGGGGGGCGGTGAAGATTTTGCGAACGCCATGGGTGATGCCTGTGGCGGGATCTGGATTGGTGCCGGGAATGGTGATTTCGAGTTCGCGGGCATGGAGCATGAGGCGGGATTTAGGATTCGGGTTGTCGCCATAGACTGGGTCGCCGAGAATCGGGATGCCGAGATATTTGAGGTGGACGCGGAGCTGGTGAGTGCGACCGGTGGTAGGTTTAAGCTCAAGGAGGGAGTATTGTGGATGATCATTGTTGTTCGGGCTATCGCTGCCATCTGGGCCGTCGTTGATGGCGAGGACTTTGTAATAAGTTTGGGAAGGTTTGCCGTTCTGGTCGACTTGGAAAGTGGTAGGGCGTTTGAGATTGCGGGCGATAGGCAGGTCGATCATGGCTTCGTCGAGTTTTGGTCGACCTTCGACGATGGCGTTATAGGTTTTGTGAGTTTTGCGGTCTTGGAATTGTTTGCGGAGCATGGTTTGGGTTTCGGGGTCTTTGGCGAGAATAACAACGCCGCTGGTGTCGCGGTCGAGGCGGTGAACGAGCAAGCCATAGTCTTCGAGAGTGGGTTCGGGACAGTATTCGCCCTTCGCCATGCTGAGGAGGCTGGCAGGCTTATTGATAACAAGAACGTGCTCGTCTTCATAGATAACCGGCGGGCGAGGAGGGAGTTCTGCGGCGGCGGGGACATTGAGTGTAATTTCGGCGGATTTTTCGAACTTGGAGTTGGGTTTGGTGGCGATGGCGCCGTCGACGGAGACATAGCCGGATTTGATGAATTTTTGGAGACTGGCGCGGTTGTACTCGGGGTATTGTTCGACGAGGAGGTGGTCGAGACGGAACTTCTCGGGGGCTTGTTGGTCTTCGGGTAATTTAGTGTCGCCGTTAATAACGCGCGAGAGGCTGGGTTTGCTGAATTTTTTACCGGTGATGATCATTTGGTTAGTTCCCTGTCTATAGTTAGTTGTTTTTGTTGGGTTTAGTGTTTGGAGTTTTGTGCGGTTTTGACTGTGATGTTTAGCGAAGGTGGAAGGCTTTTTGGACTTGGTATAATTTTGCGTTAGCGACTTCGTTGGCATAGGTTTCGCCGGTAAGCAAGAGGTTGAGGATGGCTTCGTCGCTAATTTCGGCAAGCTTGGCTTGGAATGTGGCGAGGAAGGTCGAGACGCTCTCAGCAACTTTTTGCTTTAGATCGCCGTAATGAGTTTCGCCAGCCCAAGTCGAAATGACGTCCTGAAGCGGCATATCGTTGACAATGGCTTCGATTTGGAGGAGGTTGCTGATGCCGGGCTGATTAAACATATCGAACTGAATTTTGCTGATGCTGTCGGTGGTGGCGGACATGATTTTCTTTTTGACGGCGGCGGGGTCGTCGGAAAGCATGATTTTGCTGTTGGCGGAGGCGGCGGATTTACTCATTTTTTTCTCGGGGTTTTGGAGGTCGCGGATGCGGACGCCGTCTTTGATGTTCATGAATTTGATTTGGTCCTTCGGCTCGGCGGGGAGAGTGAAGATTTCGCCGAAGCGGTTATTGAAGCGCTGGGCGAGGCGACGAGTGAGTTCGAGATGTTGGAATTGGTCTTCGCCGACGGGGACATAAACGGCGTCGTATAGGAGGATGTCGGC
>CANAUU010000091.1 GCA_947364965.1 uncultured Candidatus Saccharibacteria bacterium
CGATGTTTCATCATTTTCTCTTTATATTTTTTAGTTGGCATTTGAATTACCTTATATTAATAATATGTTTATGTCTATTATATGGCGGGTTTTGGAAATGGTCAAGGTTAAAACAGATAGTTTTACTTTTCTGGGTGTGATATAATATGGACGTCGAAGGTTGTAGATGGCGCTATGACTTTTGGCATATATTTTGAAACGAGGAGGTGACTCCCTTGTCGCTCTTTACGAAAAAGGATCACTACACAAGAGTGTCTCATTATGATGGCGAGCCGATGGAGGCGGCGATGTCGGATTACGAGCAGTATCCCCCTATGAGAGTTTGGGGGGATTCGCTGAAGTATATTCTGGCAACGGTGTCGGGTAGGATTTTTCCGTGGCGCAAGCCGACGAAAGAACAAATCGGTCAAATTCATCGCGAGCTGATTGGCTATGCTTATAGCCATTGCCCGACAGGCGAGGAACTGGAAGCGGATATTGCGGGAATTGAGAAGCTGTGGTCGGAGTTGGAGAAGAAGCTGTCCGACAATGCCGGCTTGGTGCAGTACATGAATGACTGGGGCTCTTGCTCGCGGTCGTTTGCGCAGTTCCCTGCGACGCTGGTTCCGCGTGCTATTGCGCTGGAGAGTGCTTTTGGTACCAATTATGATAACGCTGGTCGTTATCACAAGCTTCTCCCGGGATGTATCTCTACACGGTGTGCGGCGGTGGAGCCGGAGTTTGTTGAGCTGAGGAGACGGGCGCACTTTGCTAATGCAACGATTCGTCAGCTTATTCCGGAGTTGGAGCAATATGTTGTGACCCCGTCGAAGAAAAAGTTGGCTCGAGTGGTCACTCTGGGTGCGGGACTGCTGGTCGAGTTGCGGAAGTTTGGCTTTACGTTGGCGCAGATTCAGAGTCTGGATATTGTCGCTTGCGATATGGACGAGTCTTTGTTGGTAGAACTTGATACGGTTTTTCAGCATGATTTCGGCGTGCCGTTTGCGGAGTCTGGAATCGATTACCGTTTTTGCACCATTGAGGAAGTTCTTGCCGACGAGAAGCTGCGTAAAACGGCCCGAGTTCTCTTGATAGACGGAGTTTTGTCTTATTGTCGTGACAAGCAGCATATGTTGGAATATGTTGCTGGGGCAGCTAGACTGGTTGAACCGGGCGGTTGTATTCTCTGTGATTGGCAGGTAATGGAAGTCAGCTTGATTCGCTGCGCGCTGGTTCAGTGTTGGGTTAGCTCTATGAAGCCGGAGTTAACTGCAGGACGGGCTGTGCGCAAGGCGAAGTGGATTGCGCGGAAATTGAATATGCAAATTGAATATGAAATCGACCCGCGCAATCCGCGACCGCTCGGCGTGATTGTCCGCTACTGGCCGAGGTAAAGCTCGGTTGTGAAACTTACGGAAGAGTTCATAAGAGTGCGCCATTACTCTTGTCGAACTCAAGCCCTGCTTCAAGCACCTGTTGGTGTGCGAGGCGGGGCTATTTTATTGACCTGCGTTTTTGCCTATGCTATAATTCTAGCAAAGCATACAAGGAGGTTATGTGAGTTTAATATCAATTTTGTTGATTGCGACGGCTGTTCTGACTGTTTCGTCGGGGTTGATTTCCCTGATCGGCTCGTCACGGGTTGATCGTGGGCGAGCGGCGTGGCTGCTGGCATCAAATGTAGGTGCGGTGATTTGGGCGCTCTCAATCGGCATTTATTTAGCGTTGCCTGTGACGGCGGAAGAGATTGCACCGACCGTTATCATGGGTATTTATACTGGGGCAATGTTGATGTCGACGGCGCTGCTCGGACATATGGCTTGGCAGTATCGTTGGGGAAAGTTTGCAACACTGTTCTTCATCGCCTGGGCAGTTGTTTTAGCAGTATTGATTTTGAATGATACTAGTATATTGTATACTTCCTTTGAGCTATCCAATGCGGGGAATACGGTTCATTTGGTAAATGGATGGTACTATTGGATTTATACGATTTTCTTCGTTTTGAATATTTCGTCATTCTTGGTCGCGACATATTATCACGCTTTGAAAGCTGCGTCGAAGCGTGCGAAGGAGGGTGATTATATTCTGTTGGGCGGTTTGACTATTAGTGGAGCTTTGTCGGCGGTGTTTGACTTAATTTTGCCGATTATGGGACGATATGATTTGATTTGGGTGGGTCCGCTGTCAGTATCGATTTCGATGTTGGCGTATTTTTATGCGATTTTGAAATATCGCATCGTGTCGGTGTCAGCACGGTGGCTGCGGGTGATGGCATATATGGTTATCATGTCGGCTGGCGCGGCGATTTATATGATTCTGTTTTATTTGATTTTTACGGCGTTGTTCAAGATTCCTAATCCTTCGACTTCGATTCTCGTGTTGAACTTCTTGATGATCATTATCGTTTTGCTGTTGATGCCGGTGATTAATGAAGTGAAGGCTTCGATTGGCTCTTTGATTTCGGTGGGGCAGGTAGATATTGCATATGTGATTAAGAAGTTGAATCATCTGGCGACTAGAAATGTGGATCTTAGGGATTTGGCGGGGTTCTTGGCGGATCATTTACACTTCGCTTATATCGGGTTCGTCATCAATGGACGGCTCTACGGTTCTAAGTCGCTAGCAATGTCGTCGCAGGAGCTTTCGAGTATTACTCATCTTCGGCAGACTACGAACGGAGTTTGGCAGGTGCCAAATAAGACCGTGCAGAAGACTTTTGATGAGCTGGGGCTCTATGCGGTGGCGGAGCTTCGAAATGCCAAGGGTAAGACTTTTGGTCAACTGTTGGTTGGGAAGCCGCTAGGCAAAGCGACTTTTGAGCGACGCGATTTGTTGCAACTGGAGATGATTATTAACTTGGTCGCGACGGTGATTGATTCGGAAAAGCATTTGCGAGCATAATCGTCGGGGATTCGTAGTGCGAGCTTGAGAAAATAAAAGGAGAGGATGTAGAGAGATGGCTGCGGCGAGGTTGATGCGCCAGACGAAGATGATGATATTGCTGTCGTTGAATGCGGTAGTAGTGTTGATTGTCGGTGTGATGATTGTCTCGGCAATTAGCTTGAACGGTGGGCTGGAGTTTAAAGTGGTGGCGGAACGCTCGGACGTGATTTCGGGTGGACTGGAAGAACTGGGGTTGGTAGCGCCTGGGTTGGAAGAATTAGCGCCACCTTCGATTGTGGTGCCGCCGGATGGAGGTGGCTCTTCAGGGGGCAATACTTCGCAGGGCGGGAACTCCAGCAGCGGGAGTGATTCTTCGGTGAGTAGCGGAAGTAGTGGCGGTGTTTCTGGCGGTCAGGTGGGCTCGAGCGAATTATGGAGCCAGGACGCAATCACAATTTATCAGACGGCGGATTTTGATATTTGCGTGAACAGTAATTTGTCGGGGCTGGGCGATATGTATTGGCAGACGAGTAATCCGGCGGTAATTAAAGGTTTCTCTTCGTCGGCGAGGACTTGGCTGGGATATAATTCGGAGACTTGCCGCTATCCGGTCATCGTGGGGACAGGGACGACGACGATCACGGCTGGTACCTATGATGGACGGCGCCATGACAAGATTACAGTGACGGTGATTGCTCCGCCG
>CANAUU010000092.1 GCA_947364965.1 uncultured Candidatus Saccharibacteria bacterium
ATCGAAAAGATGGTTGCAGGTCGTTTGAACAAGTTCTTTGCTGAAGTTGCTTTGGATGACCAAGCATTTGTTAAGGACCCAGACTTGACAGTTGCTAAATTCATGGCTTCTAAAGACGGCAAGGTCAAAGCCTTTGTTCGTTACGAAGTTGGTGAAGGTATCGAAAAGAAAGCTGATAACTTTGTAGAAGAAGTTATGAGCCAAGTTAAATAACACACGCTTATTTTAACGCCAGGACCCTTGGGCACTATGTCCCGTCAAGTATACAGATCAAATAGATAAAAATTTTAGGCGGCTTGGTTGCGGAATTGTTCCGCGGTCAAGCCGTTTTTGCTTGTGTAAGCGCGTTTGGTATTAAAGTATTCAATGGCTCCTTTGACGAGTTGTTCTAGCTCTGCTAGCGTCTTAGGACGAGGGTGTTTGTTAATCCAGATTAGCTTGAAGTCATTCCACCAACGCTCTATGGGTGAGTTTTCCCAAGGATGACCGGGGTGCGACATACTATGAATACAATTTTTAGAGGCTAAGTAGTCGTTGAACATACTTGAGCAGTAAGCTGACCCGCGGTCAGTATGGATCATTGGTTGCGCATCAGGTTCAACCGTAAAAGCACGATTAAAGGTTTCAATTACTGCTGATGAAGTTTCTGTGTCTGAAATATTGTAGCTTAAAGCGTAACGACCATATAAATCTAAAATAACGTGTACTCGTACTTTATGAAGTGTGTGTTCGCCGTAGGCTACTTCCGTTGTGTCGGTAACCCACACTTCATTTTTAGTTTCACGGTCGAATTGTCCCTGCAATAAGTTGTCATTGATGTATTCTTCATGGCGTTGAATTCGATTGCGCTTCTTCTTCCTAATATTTGCTCTAATTCCATGCTTACGCATGCAGTTAGTTATTCGTTTTAATCCAGCGGTAAAGCTTAAACGGTTTTCAAAGCTTAACTGTGTAGTCATCGCTAAATATCCCAGCGTCCAATTATGTTCTTCTTCTAACTCTACAATCGCTTCAAGTAACTCTGCTTGCTCATTATGATATTGACTTGGCTTTCGATTGAGCCATTTGTAATAACCATCTCGCGAAGAATCAGCTATTTTACACAACTGGCTAATTGACCATCCATTTTCTTGATTTAGTTCTTTGATGGCTTGGTACCAGAGTCCTTTTCCACCTGTTATGAAGTGACTTTTGTCAATAGTAAATTTACTCATAAAAACATTCCCTTGATGGCATACAAAAACTCCAGAATAAGATCTTTCGACAGTCAACCACTCTGTTATTCGTGGATTGGTTACCTCAGGTTAATGGTCCGTCGTTAGGCTCTTATAATCTCCATACATGGATCACAGACCTTACTTTTTTCCAGATAGCTAGTCCTTCAAAAAAATCTGTGCCAAAAGAGGTGGATCGTAGATAGCCAGACCTCTGTCTATCTCTGGAGCTTTTCTATGCCATCAATTCATTTTTTGTTCTAAACTACTATCTACTGTTCACTCCATTCCTCTCTCCTTAATTTTTCTAATCTATTTGCTTCGTCTCTATTCCCCAGATAAAGCACGCTAATTCTCGAGCTATTGCCGTTATTGCCACATTTCTGGGTTTGCCTTGATACATCATACGATGATATTTTCTTTGTAGGCGTTCAGTTGCTTTATCTGCGTATGCGATCACTTTACTTGCTTGACCTTTTTGCCTTGCCTTCACTCTCTTTGACTTTATTCCGATCGTTCCTTTTACTAATGCATTCGCACATTCAACTAAGGTCGACCTTACTGTCGTATTTCCTTGTTTTGTGATCCCATTACGATAAATTTTTTCTCCACTTGAATGTTCACTTGGTGTCAATCCCAAGTAAGCTGTGAATGCCTTGGCATTTGGAAATCTTGTAAAATCCGAGATCTCTACATGTATCATCATCGCTGTTGTTGTATCAACTCCTTTTAGGCAACGTAATTGTGCCACTGGTTTCTTATATCTTCTTTCATGAGATAATTCTTCTATTCTTTGGCTAAAGCGTTCGATCTTATCTGTCAACACATCATACTGTAATAGGTATTCTTCCAGCGTTTCTTTCAATAAACCTGTTAGCTTCAAACCCTTTAACCACTTCAGATGGGCAAGCGTCCAACTAGATTTCCCGTCATAAACCAATCCATGGCGTAATAAAAATGCTTTGACCTGTTGTTTGATCTTCTTCAACGATGTCTTGAAATCTTTCATCATTCGAATATATTCTTTAACGCAAATATCTTCTTCGTCAGGGACGTAGACTGGCTTATACGTATTATTTGCCAAATTGAGTGCGATCATTTTGGCGTCAAGACTATCGTTTTTTACGACCTTATTTTTTGAAGAGCTGTACATCGTTGTTGGTGCTAAAATATCACAGTCGATCCCTTGTTTTTCGAGAAGATCGTGGAGCGAGTACCCCAAACATCCAGCCTCATATCCTGCTTTGACTTGAATTTCTCCTTTGTGATTGCTAGCTATTTTTTCGATGAATTTTTTTACTAATTTTACATCTGAAGCGCAACGAGTTTCTCCTAAGATCTCACCTGTTGTCCCATCTAATGCACATAAGTTGAAGGTATCTTTGTGGACATCCATTCCGAGATAAGCTATAGTTTTCATAGTGACCTCCTATTGTCATAGGGTAATGACCCATTAATGTTTTGTTTTTCTAACGTTATTATGAGTCTAAATCCCAGAATTGACAATTTAGGAGGTCACTTCATATTATCTCCCGATTGCGTATTTCTGTTAATTTTTTTGCGAATGCAATCTCCATCTCTTGCTTTTCTAGCTGAGCCCTTAATAAGCGATTCTCTGCCTTGAGTCGGTCAACTTCCGTCCACTTCTCTTCTGGCTTAGCTTTGCCTCGGCGATCACGAAGTGATTCTGGGTCATTACCGCTTTTGCGATACTTTTGATACCAGCCATAAACTTGTTGGTAACTAATATGGTATTTTTCAACTGCCCAATTGTAGTTCACATCATGCTTAATCAACTCTTCAATGATAGTAAGTCGTTCTTCAAAGTCAGTCTTTCGTCCACTCATTTTTGAATCTCGCTTTCTTGGCGTATAGGCCTTTAAGTTAGATTCATTATACTGCATAATCCAATCTGATAGTTGTGTTTTGGACTTTAGCCCATGCTTGATCGCGAATATTTCAAGCGACTCGTCTGATTTTTGATACTGTTGGACCAAAGATAATTTAAATTCCTTTGAATATCTATGATTATTGTGAGTAGATCGTAAGCCATCAATGCCCTGATATTCATATAGATACCCCCAAGTTCTAATAGTTTTCTTGCCCACTGCATACTTTTTAGCCACCTCACTAATATTAGAACGGGTTAGTTCATTTAGTATAGCTAATTTTTGTTCTGCACTGTATTTTGATTTCCTAGACATATAAAATACCCTCCAAGTATAAGATGAATTTTCTATTTCATCTGTATACTTAGAGGGCATTATAGCCCTTTTGAGTACCAACAAACAAAAGTAAAGGAAAATCACAAATGACCTATAATCAT
>CANAUU010000093.1 GCA_947364965.1 uncultured Candidatus Saccharibacteria bacterium
TCGCGAACCCAAGAGTCGTTATTGCTAATTTCTACAACTTGGACGTTTGGCATATTCATTTCGAGAACGTGCGGATATTGACCAGGGTTGACGCCCACGACGACTGGCTCATATTTAGCGATGGTCTGGATGACTTTCTTGAAAACAGCCTGAGCGTTTTCGCCATTATTGCGCCAGTTGTCGCCACGCTCGGGCCACAAAATATAAGTACAGCGATGCTCCGCAAGCTCGGATGGCATATAGAAACCGTCGGCTTTTGGCGTGCTGTCAGTGATTCTCATTAGTAATTCCTTTCTAGTTTCGCGAATAGATCGCTATTATGGAGACCAGCAGGATGGTTTATTGAACATCCCCTGCTGGCCTGATTAGTTAACGCGAAGATTTAGCGGCGACGCGTTTAGCAGTTTTTTTAGACTTTGTGGTTTTACCAGAAGTTTTGGCAGGTTTACTGTTGCGACGACGATTTACCATAATCTCACCAAGGATGATAGCAAGACAGGCGCCGGCAATGAGCGGCCAGTTATATTCAAACATTTCGAGATTGAACTCTGGGAAGAGGGTAAAGAAGAGGGCGATGAGGAGAAGCAGGAATGGGACGATGCCGAAAAGAGCGATTTTGATTTTACCACCGTTGATCCAATAGCCGTTTTTGACCGCAGGACCTTTTTTGTGGAGCTTCAAGAACGCCATGAACATTGGGAGGTAGGACAGAAGCAAACATACAAGGCTGAGCGAGAAGAAGGTCCAGAAGAGGTTGGAAATATCCGGGAAAAACTCTGCAACGACAATGCCCGCAACAGCAATAACAAGCGCGACAACACCGGTCCAAATAGAGACAACGTAGGGCACGCCGTCCTTATTGCGCTTGGCCCAGGACTTCGGGAAGGTGCCATCTTCGGCGGCGTAAGCTATGACAGAGTTGACACCGAAGTTCCAGGAAGAGATATTAGCAATAAGGGTATAGATGAAGAGGCCGCCGACGACAACGAGAACGGCCTTGATGGCAGCAGCCGAGAAACCGATAGTCGTCAAAAGAATCTCATAGCTATCAAGGAGGCCAGAGTCAGTCGGGATTTGGTCGAGAGGAATGGCGACGCCGATACCAAAGGAAGCGAGAAGATAAAAAACCGCAATTAAAATACCGCCGAGAATGACAGCTTTCGGGATTTCTTTTTTCGGATTATCCATGTCGTCGCTAAAGGTTGAAACAACTTCGAAACCAAGCATATTGAAAATAATCAGGGCAACAAAGCCGAGACCGGTGAAGTCAAACTTCCCGTCGGCGCCGACCATCGGCAGAAGATCGGTCCAAGACTCAATCGGGTTGGCGCTGCCTTGAGTGACTAAGACATAGATACCAAGCGCACCAAGCCCAGCCATAAAGACGAACTTCGCAAAAGCACCGAGATTTGAGAGCCAGGCGCTTTGAGAAATGCGCAATACGCCGAGTACGGAAACCAACACGATATACGCGACTTGAATCGCGAGAATCAGCGGCCAAGTCATCTCAACGCCGAGCATCTGGAGCAGATAAGTCGTGACGAGGTCGGCGAGCGAGGCGATCCAGAGCGGATAATTCACCCAGTAGAACCAAGCAACGCGACCTGCCCACTTCGGGCCGAAGGCTTTCTTAATCCAAGTATACATACCGCCTTCGGAGGGGTATTGCGTACCGAGCTCAGCCGAAATCAGGCCATAAGGGACGAAGAAGCCAATGAGCATAATAATCCACCAGAGATATTGAGAATTACCGATGGCGGCGGTTGGCGCAACGGCATCTCCGACCAGGATGATACAGACCGTCGCAAGAACGGCGCTGAAGAGCCTGAATTTATGTTTTTTATTTTTGTTAGGCATTTAGATCCTCCTTTTGCCCTTTTATTTCATCGAGCGTCTCCTGAGCGACGCCGCCAAAGTACAAAACTAAACCACGCTGCGCGGTGAGGCGATTCTCGGCCTGGTCCCAAGCCACGGAATTTGGACCATCAAGGACGCTGTCGGTGACTTCTTCGTTGCGGCTGGCCGGGAGACAGTGCATAAATTTCACATTCGGGTTGCCAGTCGCAGCAAGGAGCTCATCGTTGACTTGATACTTTGGATAAAACTCACGCATATAGACATCTTTGGGGGTCTCTTTGTCATATAGACCATACCAAACGTCAGTATAGATAAAATCGGCACCCTCAAGGACGGCGGGATTGTCGGAAACGTGAACGCTACCACCATAACGCTGATTGTTGGCGCGACCAATCTTCAGGAAATCGTCGGAAAGCCACTTCGCGGGCGGAGCGTATTGGACGAAATCCATACCCATTTTGGTCGTAATCATCATGAGCGAAGCACAAACTTGGGTGCAGTCGCCGACAAAAACTACCTTCACTTTGTCGAGCGGTTTGTCGGCTGGAAGGTGGTCAAAGATCGTGATGATATCGCCAAGCTCTTGGGTTGGGTGGTTATAGTCGGACATACCGTTGATGACTGGGACGGTTGAGGTCTCAGCGAGCTCAACGACACTTTCGTGCCGGTCGACGCGCGCCATGATCATGTCGCACATACGCGAAAGAACGCGGGCAGTATCGGCGATAGTTTCGTGGGCGCCGAGCTGAATAGCACCAGGAGCGAGGTTGAGCGCATGACCACCGAGCTGCTCCATGGCAACTTCAAAAGAAACACGCGTGCGCGTGGACTTTTGCTCGAAGATCATGGCTAAATTTTTGTGATATAAGGTCGCCAGAGTGCCGCCTTCTTTGACAAAATCGCGGACTGTCGTGGAGACCTTGACCAGGTCGAGGATTTCGGATTGATCGAAATCAGTGGTATCGATAAAATCCTTCCGGGACGGGGTCTTATGGTCTAATTCATAAGGGTTATACATAGTTTTATTATAGTGGAAGTTCAGATAAGCGCAAGGGTTTTGGGAATTGGCGGAATTTAGGCAGTTTAGAGGCCGCCAACGTGTGTCTCATAAGCTAAACTTGATTGATCCGGGTCAGTCGCGACGGTTTTGCCATCAAGAAAGAGATGGTCCATCAAATCAGGGTCGTCGATGTGTTCTTCAATGTATTGCCAAACTTGATTAGCACCATTGTAGTAAGCGAGGTCTTTATTGTTGACTAGTTCTCCAGTCCCACGAAAACAACGCTGGACCGCATTAAAACTAGTCAGTCGAATTTTCTGAAGGCGTTCGGCTCGTTCAATATCAGTCTCATCAGGCTTAGCACCAGCAAGAAACTTCAGAGCCGTGCTAATATCGAAAACTTCGCGGAAGTTCTTATCTTTAAATGTTGCGAGACCGATATTAATGTAGTGGTCAATACCAGAATCTTGATATCTG
>CANAUU010000094.1 GCA_947364965.1 uncultured Candidatus Saccharibacteria bacterium
TCTACACGTACTGACACACTCTTTCCCTACACGACGCTCTTCCGATCTCATGATAGTGCGAACAGCACTAATAATCCCACCGAGCGTGACGAGACGACCATCGTTCTCGGCGTTGACGAGGTCATAGGGGTGAGTTTGTTCCTCAAAATAAACATCGTAGCGGTCAAGCGGGTGCGAAGAAATGTAGAGACCCATGAGGTCGCGTTCCCAGAGAAGTTGCTCTTTTTCGGGATATTTAGTCGGGGCGGTCTTGATTTCTGGCTCTGGGATGGCGCCGGCATCGCCCATAGCTCCAAAGAGGTCGGTCTGACCGCTGGCGGCGTCCTTTTGGCGTTTGGCGCCATAGGCTTGGATGTTTTCTAGGTTGAAGAGGAGGTCGCTGCGGTCACCGAAGCGGTCAAAGGCTCCAGTCTTGATGGCGGCCTCCCAAGATTTCTTATTGAATTTGCTAGAGTTGACACGCGAAGCGAAGTCGCAAACCGATTTGAACGGACCGTTTTTATCTCGTTCAGGGATGACGAACTCCTCAACCAAAGCCTTACCCATAGATTTAATTCCAGAGAGCCCGAAGCGAATCTTCCCTTCCGTGCCGACGATACCGAAGTCGCCGTAGGATTCATTGATGTCGGGACCGAGAACTGGGATACCCATGCGCTTACATTCGGAAATCTCAATTGCAAGACGGTCGGTCCAGCGCATATCGGCAGTCATTAATGCCGCCATAAAAGCGTCGGGATAATGCGCCTTCAGGTAGGCGGTCCAGTAGGCGACGAGACCATAGCACGCAGCGTGGGATTTGTTGAAACAGTAGTTTGCGAAGTCGAGCAGCTCGACCCAGAACTCTTCGGCGATTTCCTTCGTGGCGCCACCGACCTTAATTGCCCCCTCGATGAACTGCGGCTTTACTTTGTTCATGAGGTCGACTTTCTTCTTACCGACAGCCTTACGAAGCGTATCGGCCTGACCGCCTGTAAACCCGCACCACTCGCGCGAAATCTGCATGAACTGCTCTTGGTAAATCATAATGCCGTAAGTATCCTTGAGGGAGTTCTCGAGACCAGGGTGGAGATAGGTGATAGGCTCCTCACCATGTTTGCGGCGAATGAACTGATCGATAAACTGCATCGGGCCCGGGCGATAGAGGGCCACCATAGCGATGATATCCTCGAAACGGTTAGCCTGCAAATCCTTCAAGTAGCGTTTCATACCGGCAGATTCCAACTGGAAGACGCCTGTGGTTTCGGCACGCTGGAGGAGTTGATAGGTTTTTTCATCGTCGAGCGGGAGATGGACTAGGTCAACATCGTCATGATATACTTTACGGATCATATGAAGGGCATTGTTAATCACAGAAAGGTTGGAGAGACCGAGGAAGTCCATTTTGAGCAAGCCCATTTCCTCGACTTGGCCCATCGGAAACTGCGCAGCGATTGGGCCCTTGGCGGAAACTTCGAGAGGGAGGAATTTCTCAAGGTCGTCAGGAGCAATGATAACACCGCAAGCATGAACGCCATGGTTGCGAATTGTGCCTTCGAGTTGACGCGCAAAATCGAGCACTTCCTTCGAGGTCGGGTTAGTTTCGTATTCTTGCTTCAGGTCTGGAACATCTTTGATGGCGTCATCAAGATGGACATGATGACCCTGAACTGGATCGGGGACAAGTTTGGCGAGTTTATCGGCTTCGGCGTATGGCACCTCCAAGACACGCGCAACATCGCGGACGGCGTTTTTTGCCATCATTTTACCGAAGGTGACGATGTTAGAAACGCGCGCTTCGCCATATTTTTCGGTACAATATTGAATCACCTCGTCGCGGCGGGTATCCTGAATGTCGGTATCGATATCAGGCATCGAGATACGATCCGGGTTCAAGAAACGCTCGAAGAGCAAGTCATATTTAAGCGGGTCTAGTTCGGTGATACGGAGCGCAAAGGCCAAAATTGAACCAGCCGCCGAACCGCGACCCGGGCCGAAAACGATACGTTGACTTTTGCCCCAGTTGATAAAGTCCTGGACGATAAGGAAGTAGCCATTATAGCCCATCTTGTCAACCACGCCAAGCTCATAATCGATGCGCGGGAGGATTTTTTTACTTTCGTCCTTGCGCTCCTCAGTCTTATCGGCTTCTTCAAGCAGTTTGCGGCATTCCTCAACCGTCAGTTCGGTTGTATCTTTTAATTTATAACCACAATAGCGATAAACCAATCCTTGAAAAACTAGTTTATCAAGATAAGTTTTTTCGTTCTCCCCTTCCGGGACTGGGAACTTCGGGATAAGGATGCGACCAAGCTGGAGGTCGACGTTGCAGCGATCAGCGATGCGGCGAGAATTGCGCACGGCTTCGGGGCAGACTTTTTCCCAGCGTTCAATAATTTCGTTCGGCGGAATGACATGGAGCTCGAACTCCTTGAGGCTCATACGGTTCGGATTGGAGAGGTTCGAGGCAGTACCAACACAGAGAAGAACTTCGTGGGTGTCCTGCTGGTCATGGCGCAAATAGTGTGCATCACAAGTGACAACGAGCGGAATACCGGTTTCTTCGGAAAACTTCATGAGTTGCTGATTGATTTGGTTCTGAACATCCCAATGCGTCGGAGAGTCGGGATGACCATGGTCCTGCATCTCAAGGTAAAATCTGTCGCCATAGACGCCGTGATACCAATCGATGAGCTCGCGAGCGCGCTTCAGATCATTGGCGCGAATCGCTTCGGAAATTTCGGAGCCCGCACAGCCGCTTAAGCAAATAATTCCTTCACTCGCTTCCTCCATCAAGGCATGGTCGATGCGCGGTTTATAATAGCGGCCATGAATTTCAGCTTCAGACATCAGGTGGCAAAGGTTCTGGAAGCCTTCATTATTCATGGCAAGGAGAGTAATATGGAAGCGCTGTTTATCATGGGCAGGATCGTGGTCCTCCTTACGGCGGGCAGCAACATAGGCTTCAAGCCCGAGGATGGGCTTGATACCGGCGTCATTACAAGTCTTATAGAGTTCAACCAAGCCGCTCATGGTGCCGTGATCAGTGACGGCAACCGCCTCCATGCCTTGGGATTTCACAAAATCAACCAGCTCGGGGATTTTGGTCAAACCGTCGAGCAGGGAGTAGTGAGTATGGTTGTGTAGATGGACGAAGTCGCTATTTTTTAGCGGTTCGTCACCTTTGCTTACCTCCGTCATAGGATTATTATATCATACTTCGTATGTATAATTTCGCCACTCGGAAAAGGAAAATAATT
>CANAUU010000095.1 GCA_947364965.1 uncultured Candidatus Saccharibacteria bacterium
CAACGCCTCCCGGAAAGAAATCCCCTCCACTTCCATCACAAAAGTAAAAATATCACCGCCCTTATTCGAAGAAAAATCGTGCCAAATCCCCTTCTCCGGCGACACCATGAACGAAGGCGTCTTATCCACGCCCCACGGCGACCGTCCCTTCAAGCTCCGCCCCGCCCGCTTCAACTCGATATACTGCCCCACCACATCTTCTACTGGGAGCCGCGCCCGAATTTCCTCCTTCGCGTCATCCATACCTCTATTATAACAGATATACCAGCATGCTTCGAAAAAATAACCCCATAGCTTATGTTATGCGGGAGGATTTAGTGGAGAGAAAAACTTATCATAACCAGCCAAAACGCTCTAGAAATATTTTTGAGAAGATCCGGAGCTACGGCGAGGAAGAGCGCGACAACCCCGTAACGACGGGCGTTGTCGACGCGCTTCGAAAAAATAATACTAGAGCGTTTTGCTATGATATAATAAGCTTATGAACAATCTCGAGTATCTCAACCAAATCTCCCAGGAAACCCGCCCCACCGCCGCTAAAAAATCCGCCTCTATGTCTCTCATCATCAAAATCGCCGTCGGCGGCCTCGTCGCTTTCTTCTTCCTCATGTTCCTCGGCATGGCGCTCAACTCCGGCAAAACCAACCCCACTGACCTCACGAAACAACTCTACGTCCGCACCACCAACCTCAACACCGCCCTCACCACCTACAATAAATCTCTGAAATCCTCCCAACTCCGCGCCATCGGCACCTCTCTAAGCGGCGTTCTCACTGGCGCCTCCGCCTCACTGGCGAATTATCTCGCCCCCTCCACCGACGAAAAATCCGACCTCAATCCCCCCGAAAAGCTCCTCGCCACCGAAACCGCCACCATCGAAGAACTCGATACTACCCTCAACAATGCTAAATTGAATGGCATTCTCGACCGCGTCTACGCCAACCAAATCCAGCTCCAAGTTTCCCTCCTCATCACCTTCATCTCCCAGCTCGAGCAACGCACGAAAGACACCGATCTCCTCGACATTATCGGTCAATACCAAACCAACCTCTACGTCATCGACCAAAGCCTCCAGGATTACTCCAGCCCCAGCGACTAGCCCAGCCAACCCCGTCCCGCCCTATAAACGCTTCATACTCACCCCATCTCCCCAAATCATGCTATAATATCTCTATGACTACAGAAAACACTCCTCAATCCACCAAACCCCACACCACCCCCGACCATTCTGCCTCGGCTTCGCGCGCTTCCCAACCCGGCCTCCTCGCCAAAATCACCAAGAGCAACTTCATCCAAGAGTTCAAAGAATTCATCAACCGCGGCAGCGTCGTCGATCTCGCCATCGGTGTCGCCGTTGGTGGCGCCTTCACTGCCATCGTCAAATCCCTTGTTGACGACATCATTATGCCAATCTCCAGCCTCCTCGCCGGCGGTCTCGACTTCTCCAGTCTCTCCCTTGACATCCCCAACTTCTTCGGCGCCGACTCCGTCGCCCACATCGCCTATGGCAATTTCCTCCAAAACGTCATTAACTTCCTCCTCGTCGCCTTCGTCATCTTTATCATTGTCCGCGCCATGAACAGACTCAACCGCACTAAGGACGCTGAAGAAGCTAAAGCCGAAGCCGCTGCTGAAGCTAAACACATCACCGACACCGCCCGCGCCCAAGCCAAAGCCAACGTCGAAGCCGAAGCCGACTACAAAGCCAAACAAGATGCCAAAGCCGCCAAAGAAGCCAAAAAGACCTCTGAAGCAGCTAAAAGCCGAGGCTAACCAGATCAAAACCACCTCTTGACCTCTCGACCATCCAAAATAACAACCCCCCCGAGCCCAGACGCAACGCTTCCCTATTCCAGGCCAACCAACGCCAACCTAAAACCCTAGAAACCGCCGGATTTTGCAAAAACCGCTAGACATAACCGCGATAGTAAGGTACTATAGTAATGTAGAATTGTTATTTGTTGTTGACGATTGTAATATTTACATCGCCAACAACAATAATTTTTTGCCCATCAGGCTTCTGGCCCACCTTACGGCTTAACAGATAACTAACAAGCTTCAAGATTAAGTTTTTAAGCATAATCCTTCTTTCCCCAAAACTAACCCACACTCTACCTTGCTTATGTTCTAGCCGCCCAGGCTCCGACCGCATTATATAGCAAATCTTTTCAAAATAACAAGCACAGCCAGTTATAAAGTTATTCTGCCTGTGCTATATCTTATAACGTTTGCGCTATGTTCTATACTGCTACTGCCTACTTTTCTTCCACTCCCCCACCTTCGAAAATTTCAATTTTTAGAAGGTAATTTTTAGTCATAACAGAGGTAGTTCTTCCAAAAGTTGCTCGAACTTTTCATTTTTTCGAGCCTCAGCACTCTCAAAGGCATAAAATCCACCTTTTTATACCCAATACTCCGCCCTAGCGGGCAAGGCAACGAACGGAATCACCAGTTTGCCGACTACCAACGTAAGACGGAGTAATATTGCTGGTAGCACTAAAGTCAAGGTGATAGGCATCAGCACCGCCAGAATGCGGAGTAGAGGACCAATAGACGCCATTGGCACCAGCATAACGGAACAGACTAGTACTCTGATAAACGATACCGCCTCTAACAAAATAAAGTGGAGAGCTGGTAAGCTTAGCGACATCAGCACCGATCGAGTAAGCATTAATCAAACCACCAAAGCTACCTGCTGCAGTAGCGTTCGACTCTGGCAGCCTCCAACCCTTCGAACAGATACTACTCGTTGCCTGTCCGGAAGTAATCGAGCCGCCAGTGCCTGCCGTAGCCGCATTCCATTGGTAGTGATTGCCAACAATGTAGTGCGCATTAGCGTCACCGTTTGCAGTGGTTGGAGTGTCGTAAGCAGTGAATTGTTCTGGACACTGCGAGAGGTCATTCTTCGGATAACCACAGTCGCTATAAACGGTAGGATCAGTTATTCGGTAATCTCCCAAACTCCAAGATCTCTGACCGGTGTTATCAGTAAGGATCGTCGAGCTGGTCGCTTGGGTCGCCGTATCATAACTTGGTTTATAGCTAGTAATAGCCCCGTTTAAATCCGTATCGGCTTGAGTTAATGTTTTGCTAGTCGACAGATCCAAATCCAAATTCTGCGTCATCCAACACTTCCCATCCGCCAGTTTAGCTACCCAGTAGTATTTCCCATCTCGTGTATCCCGTAGTTGCGCTTCTG
>CANAUU010000096.1 GCA_947364965.1 uncultured Candidatus Saccharibacteria bacterium
AGTGCTGAACAGCCAGTCGCGATTAACTCCGCGGCTATTCAAGAAATTATTAGCCAAATTCGCGCCGATGCTATGGGCGGCTGGCTCGAGCTCCCCGAAACCTATGACAAGACCGAACTTGCCAATATCAAATCCGCCGCTGCCAAAATCCAATCCGATTCCAAGTATCTCGTTTGTATCGGCATTGGAGGGTCTTATCTTGGTCATCGCGCCCTCATCGAAGCCTTGAATCCAGCCAGCCCGACTAAAATCCTCTATGCCGGCAATTCCTTAAGCCCGCTCGCCTTCGACCAGCTTCTCAAAACTCTCGGCGACGCTGACTTCTCTATCAATGTTATCTCGAAATCCGGTACCACCACCGAGCCTGCTGTCGCCTTCCGCTTTCTCAAAGAACAATTAATTCAAAAATATGGTACCGACGGCGCTCGCGCTCGGATTTATGCTACCACCGACGCGAACCGCGGCGCCCTCCATGATGAAGCCGTCCAAGAAAAATACGCCCGCTTCGTTGTTCCTGACAATACTGGCGGTCGCTATTCCGTGCTCTCTGCGGTCGGGCTTTTGCCGCTCGCTGTTGCTGGAGTTGATGTCGATGCTTTGCTAGGGGGCGCTTCCGCCGAATATCACGATATTTTCGATCACCAACTCGAAAACGCATCTGCTATTAAATACGCTGCTGCCCGTTCCGCCTTTGCTTCCGAACGCCACGACGTTGAAATCCTTGCCACTTTCGAGCCACAGCTCCAATATTTCGAGGAATGGTGGAAGCAACTCTTCGGCGAATCCGAAGGGAAGCAAGGTCAGGGAATTTTTCCAGCCTCTGTTGTCTATACCACTGATCTCCACTCGCTCGGTCAATATCTGCAAGACGGTCGACGCAATATTTTCGAGACCATGCTGGAATTCGAGCAACCCCCAGTGATAGATTTCGTAGTCCCGTCTAGCATCCAAAATCTCGACGGTTTGAACTATCTCGCCGGCAAGAACCTTAGCTTTATTAACCAAAACGCCCTCGACGCCACCATCGCTGCGCATCGCTCTGGCGGCATCCCCGTTCTCGAAATCAAAGCCCCCGATCTTTCCGCCCGTTCGCTCGGCGCTCTCGTTTATTTCTTCGAACTCGCCTGCGCCATCTCCGCCAAGCTCCAGGGCGTCAATCCTTTCGACCAGCCTGGTGTTGAAGCCTACAAAACCAATATGTTCACTCGCCTCGGCAAACCCGGCTTCTAAAACTCTTCCAGCCTCGTTAGCTTCGTATAAACCCGCGCCAAGCATAATCAATTTGCCAAATCCCAACTTTTAGCATATACTTTTTATATGAAGAAAGCGCGCGTAGTTATCGCTTTGGGTGGCAACGCTCTCCAAAAAAACGGAGAGGTCACTGCCGAAGCTCAAAAATCCGTCGCCGAACAAATCGGCGCCACCATCGCGCGGCTCTCAAACAAATACGAAATCATCGTCACCCACGGCAACGGTCCCCAGGTCGGCAATATCCTCATTCACGAAGAATCTGCCGCCACCGAAGCCGCTCCCGCTATGCCGCTCGAAACTGCCGTCGCCATGAGTCAGGGTCAAATCGGCTACTGGCTCTCCCAAGCCATCGGCAACGCCTTCGCCAGGGAACATAAACGAAAGAAAGTCGTCAGTGTCGTCACTCAAGTCGTTGTCGATAAATCTGACCCCGCCTTCAAACACCCATCGAAACCCATTGGTCAATTCTACACCGCGAAAGAAGCCGTCAAACTCGCCAAGCTGAGAGGTTGGGAAATGCGCGAAGATGCTGGTCGCGGTTATCGTCGCGTCGTACCTTCTCCACAGCCGCTCGACATCGTCGAACGCCGCGAAATCACCACCCTCGTCGATTCCGGCGCCATCGTCATCGCCGTTGGCGGCGGCGGTATTCCGGTCGTCCGCACGAAAGTCCTCAAAATCCTCAAAGGTGTCGACGCCGTTATCGACAAAGACCTCGCCGCCGAGAAGCTCGCCGAGCTTGTCAAAGCTGATATTTTTGTTTCCGTCACTGCCGTCCCGAACGCCTATCTTAATTTCGGTCGCCCCGACCAAATCGCTCTCGGCTTCCTCTCCCCTCGCGAGGTTGATAATTACATCACCGCCGGCCACTTCGCCTCTGGCTCTATGCTCCCAAAAATCCAAGCCGCCACTACCTTCGCCCGCAAGAAAAAACTCGGCATCATCACCTCTCCCGAGCAGCTTGAACTCGCCCTCGCCCGCCGCGCCGGCACGATTATCCAAGGCTAGTTCCGTTTCTTTACTGTTCTTAATAATTTTATTTCTCCCGACAATCATTATCATGGCTCTTACGTAAGATTCCTCTGCCGATAATTTCCGGTTATTTTTATTTGCCAAAAACAAAATTGTGCGCTACAATAAAGATGTCTAATCTCGCTAGAAATAGCTAACATATTTTTAATACGCTAATTTAGCATCGGAATTATTCTAAACAGGTAAAGCTTGCCGGAAACGGCACCGCAGACGATGCACGCTTTACCAAGATTGTTTCGATCGAAGTTAGCTCATTGGCGGGATTAGACACCTACTGCGGTGTCGTTTTTGTTTCTGGCTAAATTTTGACTTAAGCTCGAGCATAACGGCGCCCAAGGTGTCTAATCAATCAAAAGGAGGGCCTTTATGCTAAAAAGCCAAAATAGAAAACCTAAATCAGGGCAGGGAAAATCATACTCTGACACAGAAAAATCATGTCCCGCACTCAGAAAAACATGCTCCAAAAAATTATCATGTTTTCCAAACCCTAGACCATGTTTCCCGAACTCTCCATCACGTTTCGCAAAAGCGAGAACACATTTCAAAGACGCGTCATCATGTTTTCAAATCCCCGCACTATGTTTTTCCGCTCTGCTATTAATTGCCTTTTGCGCAATAAATCCGCTTTCAAGTTCTTCCGCAAGCGCCCTAGAAGCCGAGAATGAGGATAACTCCTCCACCAACGCCCAGGGCAATGAGGACGAGGGGATTATGCCTCTCGCCACCACCTCCACCGTCAATATCTCCTTCACTCCATCTTCAGGGTCTACCTCACTTACCCCAACCACTGCCTCTGGTCAATCAGCCCAGATTAACGTAGCTGCTACCGTTAGTGTCCAGAACTCAG
>CANAUU010000097.1 GCA_947364965.1 uncultured Candidatus Saccharibacteria bacterium
CACGTACTGACACACTCTTTCCCTACACGACGCTCTTCCGATCTGGACTTCGCGATGTCTTTCGCAATGTCGGAGAAGTGCATCGGTTCTTTTTTGGCTTCAAGGACAACGAAGATTTTATCGCGGATGTTGCGCGGATTTACGGTTGGCCATTTGGCAAGACCCCAAAGACCGTTCAGAGATGCGAGCTGTTTGGAGATAGACGCAATCGCTTTGATATTGTCTGGGTGTTCATAAGAAAGCACGTTGTCAAGTTGCTCAATCGTCATTGGCTCTTTTTGCTTTTTGATGATGGAAACAACTTCGTCAACGCGCTTTTCGATGTTTTCAGCATCGCCGTAGCTAGCGATACCAACAGCGGAATAGTAAGAATCATTTTCGTCGATGCAAGTAAGGTTGCTAGAGATGGAACTTAGGAAAACCAGTTGCGCACGTTCTTCGTAGGTGATATCTTCGCGACCATGAATGCGCTTGGCGAGGTCGACGGTGCGGGCGACGCGACCAAGTTCGGTCAAATTGCGGATAATGAGCTTCTCGGCAGCGGCAAGCTCAGCGATGTGTCCTTCTTCGGCACCAATGCGAAGGCGTACGAGGATGGCTTTTTCGAGCTGGCGGACGCGCTCACGGGTGATATTTAAAAGTTCGCCGATTTGCTCGAGGGTTTCTTTTTGGCCGGTAAGCCCGAAGCGGCGAGAGATAATTTCGCGTTCGCGCTCTTGCTCAATGATATTTAAGCTACCCGAAATGGCGTTTTCGATAATGCTGGCGTTCTGGTCCATCAGGTCCCTTTCGTTCCCCACCCGAACATAAAATTAATATTACATTTAACTTATGATAGCATATTTTGATGTTGCTGTCAACGACTTTTGCGAAGTTTTTGTAAAAGTTTAGGGGAGATTTCCTGAAACTTCTGACTATTTTGTGTACGATCGCAGAGGTTGGCTTTCTATGATTTATTATAGCATACTTTTTGCGGAACAGAAACAACTTTGTCAGAATTATTGCACTTATGCTAATTATTTTGAGGTCTTTTTGGTTGTGGTAGACTTTGTGGCTTTGTTGGCGGTTTTCTTGGCCGTAGCCTTGGCTGAAGATTTGCGAGTTTTTGTGGAGCTGGCGGCGGACTTTGTGGTGGATTTGGCTGTAGATTTTGCGGCGGTTGATTTGCTGGTGGAAGATTTTCGGGTTGTCGCTTGGCGGGTTGTTTTGCTGCTGGTTGCTTTGCGGGCGAAACGACCGCGGCGGGCGGGCTTTTCGTCGAGCATTTTTTTGGCCTCTTCGAGAGTGATTTTCTTCGGATCTTGATCTTTGGGAATTTTGACGTTATTGAAACGTCCCGGACCTTTAATATAAGGGCCGTAGGCGCCGTTGATGATCATAATATCGTCCCAGTCGGCGATGATAGAGTCGATTTTGGCTTGATAGAGCTCGGCAGCGGTTTTGAAGTCGATGGTGTAGGGGTCGTAATTTTTGATCGGGATATTATATTTACCGGCTTTGAGATAAGGGCCGAAGGGACCGCTTGCGGCGATGAGCTCGGCTCCGTCTTTGGTGGTGCCGAGGGTGCGCGGGAGGGCGGGCATAGCGAGTTGCTTCAGGGCTTCTTCAATAGTGACGGTTTTTTCGGTTTTGCCCTTCGGAAGCGGAGCGAAGCGGGGCTTCTCGCCGGAAGATTTTTCGTTGTCGCCAAGTTGGATGAAGCCACCGTTGCGACCGATTTTGGCATAAATTGGGCGGCCGGTTTCGGGGTCTTTGCCGAGTTCGCGGGCGTTATTATAACGGGCGGCGTCGTCGGATTTGATGACTTCTTTTTCGAATGGGCCATAGAAATCGCGAAGCATTTTGACGCGTTCGAGTTTGTGCTCGGCGATTTTATCGAGGTCTTCTTCGATGTTGGCGGTGAATTTATAATCAACGATATTGTTGAAATTGTCGGTCAGGAAGCCGGCTAGGACTTCGCCGATAGGTGTGGGGAGGAGTTTGCCTTTGGTGGAGCCGGTTTTTTCGGTGACAATTTCATGTTTGACGTTCCCTTTTTCGAGTTTGAGTTGGATAACGTCGCGCGGCTCACCTTCGGACTCGCCTTTGATGACGTAGCCGCGGGTTTGGATGGCGGACATAATGGAAGCGTAGGTGGAAGGGCGGCCGATGCCGAGTTCTTCGAGTTTTTTGACGAGTGAGCCTTCGGTGTAGCGAGCGGGAGGTTTGGCGAAGTTTTGGCGGGCAATAATTTCAATGGTCTTTAATGGGTCTCCAGAGTTGAGAGCGGGGAGCTCGTCTTCTTTGGTGCGGCCGGCGACCTTCAAGAAACCGTCAAAAGTGATGACCTCACCTTTGGCTTCGAAAGTGTGTTTCGGTTCGGTGAGTGTTGTAATTTTTACAACGGTTTTTTCGGTTTTGGCGTCAGCCATTTGGGTGGCGAGGGTGCGGTTTCGGATGAGGCGATAGAGTTTTTTCTCATATTCATTCTTGCCGGCAACTTCTTGTTCAATGTGGGTGGGGCGGATGGCTTCGTGGGCTTCTTGGGCGCCGGCGGATTTGGTTTTGAAGTTGCGAACTTGAAGATATTCTTTGCCGAAATTCTCTTCAATATAATGAGCGGTCATGGCGATAGCTTGCTTGGAGAGGTTAAGACTATCGGTGCGATGATAAGTAATCATACCAGCCTGGTAAAGGGCTTGGGCGGCGGTCATGGTGGTGCGGGTGGAAAAACCGAGCCGAGAGTTGGCTTCGATTTGCATAGAGGCCGTGGTAAAGGGCGGACCCGGCTTGCGGGTGCCAGGGCTGGTGGTAATGTCGGAAACGGCAAAGTCGGCTTGGCTAATTTTTTCGAGATATTCAGTGGCGGTTTTCTCGGTGTCGAAAGTCTTGTCGAGGACGGCGGGAAGCTCGTCTTTGTCTTTGGTCTGGAATTTGCCAGTGACCTTGAACTTGGCTTTGCCGGCGAAATCTTCGATTTCTTTCTCGCGTTCGACGACGAGGCGAAGAGCTGGCGACTGGACGCGCCC
>CANAUU010000098.1 GCA_947364965.1 uncultured Candidatus Saccharibacteria bacterium
ATATTCGCAAGTCGTGGTGGGCGTCAACCCTGGTCAATTTCCGCTCTTTCTGTAATTTATTATGCCAAACGTCCAAGTTGTAGAAATTAGCAATAACGACTCTTGGGTTCGCGACACTGGTGCGACCTTCGTCGTTGATGGCCTGGGTCATATGCGTGCTGTTGACTGGGGCTTCAATGGCTATGGTGGTCTTGTGAATGGCATTTACTTCCCGTGGGACCAAGATGACCTTATTGCTTCGAAGATGTGTGCGATTGAAGGCGTCGACCGCTATCGTATCGGTGATTTCATTCTCGAAGGCGGCTCCGTTCACTCGGATGGTGAGGGTACAATTCTCACGACTGAAGAAACCCTCCTCGATCCAGGACGCAACCCGAATCTCACTAAAGAACAAATTGAGGAACTCCTCAAAGAATATCTTGGCGCAGAGAAAGTTCTCTGGATCCCGAAGGGTATCTACATGGACGAAGATACGAACGGTCATGTTGACAATATCTGCCAATGGGTCGGTCCAGCCAAGGTCACGCTTGCTTGGGAAGATAATCACGACGATCCGCAGCACGAACGTTCGCAGATGGCTTACGATTATCTATCAAATGAAACCGACGCCAAAGGTCGTCCAATCGAAATCGTCAAGATTCACGTCCCGAATGTCGTCAAAATTACCAAAGAAGAATCCGAGGGCGTCGACATCGTCGAAGGAACCTTCCCGCGCAACGAAGGCGACCGCTTGCCGGCCAGCTACCTCAATTATTATAACTGCAATGGTGCCATCATTCTTCCAACTTTCGACGACCCGCACGACCAAGATGCGATTGATACTCTTCAGGAACTCTTCCCAGATCGGGTTATTGAACCAATCTACGCTCGCGAAATCCTGCTAGGCGGCGGCAATATTCACTGTATCACCCAACAAGTTCCTCGCCCGTAGTATCCGCCCGACTTTAGAAGGCAAATTTTGGCGCTCAGCCAATCCGCATAATCCTGCGTATTTCCCGCGCAGGATTATGCTTGTGCTATAATATATTAAGAAGTTGCACAGAGGAGGAAAGTTATGAAGAAGTTAAATTATGATGGTCCAGTTGTTCTAGTCGTAATGGACGGAGTTGGACTTTCGCTCAGCCGCAGCGGCAACGCTGTGCGTCAAGCTCACACCGAGTTCCTCGATATGGCGATGTCTCGCTATCTCAATATCCCGCTAGCCGCCTCTGGTGAAGCAGTTGGCATCATGCCTGGTCAAATGGGAAATTCTGAGGTCGGGCATAATGCGCTCGGCACCGGCCAAATTATCAAGCAGGGAATTGCTGGTATCGAAGCCGCTTTTCAAACTGGCGATATCTGGCGCTCGAAAGCCTGGCAGGGAGCCATGAAGTGGCTTTCCGACCACCAAAAGCCCAATAAGCCCACTACGCTTCATTTTGCTGGTATCTTTTCCGATGGCGGTGTTCATAGCGACATCAAACATTTAGAGCAAATGATTCAGCAGGCCTACGATGAGGGCGTTCGCAGAATTCGCGTCCACTGTGTTTTTGACGGTCGCGACGTCTCGCCACAATCTGAACCGAAGTATATCGACCGCTTGGAAAAGTTTTGCGAAAAGTTCAAAGACGCCGATTTCCGTATTGCTTCTGGCGCTGGTCGCATGGTCGCCACGGCCGACCGCTACGAGAGTGATTGGGGCATGGTCAAACTCGGATGGGATGCCATGGTGCATGGCAAGGCGCCTCGCGAATTTTATTCTGCCAAAGAAGCTATCGAAACTTTCCGTCGCGAAAATCCATCCATCCAAGACCAGTATTTGCCCGCTTTTGTCGTCGTTGAGAATGTTGCCGCAGGCACAGCCCTAGCTTCGCGTGCTATCAAGGCTCGCCAATCCTCTGCCAAGTCCACCCACGGCGCTAATCCTATCGGCCGCGTTCAGGATGGCGACGCATTTATTTATTATGATTTTCGCGCCGATCGTGCCGTCGAGATTGCAACTGCCTTTACCGAAAAGAAATTTGATAAGTTTGACCGCTCCGGCAAAACCGGAAAGGCTCGCCAATCTTCAAATACTAAAGCCCAAGCCGTCGACGGTAAACTGCGTGTTGGTGTAGATACCGACCTATCTAATTCCGCCCGTACTAGCAACCCAGAGAATCCTCTTCCCGATATTTTCTTTGCCGGTCTGACTGAATATGATGCTGACCGCCACATCCCGAAAAACATTCTCGTTCCGCCCGTCAAAATCGAAAATCCTCTCAACACTTTTCTCGGTAGTCACAAAATTCCACAGCTAGCAGTTTCCGAAACCGTCAAATTCGGGCATATTACATATTATTTCAACGGCAATAGTTATAAGAAGGCGCCAAAAGAAATTCAGCTTGAAATTCTTTCTGACACGCAGCCATTTAACACGCGACCTTGGATGAAGTCCGCCGAAATCACGGATGCGGTTCTCGAGGTCATGGAGAAATTTAAGTTCATCCGTATCAACTATCCTGGCGGTGATATGGTTGGGCACTTCGCCGAACTCGAGCCCACCATCGTCGCCATGGAAGCCTTAGATATTCAGCTCGCCCGCCTCGCCAAAAAAGTTGATGAACTTGGCGGCATGATGATTATTACTGCCGATCATGGCAATGCTGAAGAACTCATCGATAAACACGGCATTCCGCGCACTTCACACACGACGAACCTTGTCCCTTGCATTTTCTACGATAACACCAAGAATGCTAAACTCTATCATAAGGTGAAGCTCGACGACCCAGACCTCACTAATATCGCCGCCACAGTCTCGACCCTGCTCGGACTCAATGATTATCCAGCAACTTGGCGCAAGCCATTAATCGCGTCGTAGCGTTCTATATAATAAGGAGGCCGAGCGAAGAAATATCATTTGATATTTCTTCCAGGGCGACGCCATTATTTCTACATAGTATGATATGATAAGCCAACGAGAGAAAAGGAAATTATTTTCCTTTTCCGAGTGGCGAAATTATACATACGAAGTATGATATAATAA
>CANAUU010000099.1 GCA_947364965.1 uncultured Candidatus Saccharibacteria bacterium
ATCCACAATTTGCTTTTTATATCTTACTTTCTTTCTCGACATAAGTTCCTCCTTAACTAAAAATTATCGTTTTTAGAATGGAAAAAATAAAGGTGATTTTTAATAGCATAATTTAGAAAGGGATTTCATCCCATCCGCCTTCTAAGTATTCAATGTATTTTCGGTCTGGTTCCACGTTAGCCTCTTTGCAACTAGCAATGTATGCTGCCTGCTTCTCTTTTCTAGCCGCTAGTTTTGCCTTTTCTTCTTCGCGCCTACGCTCCTGCTCCTCCCTTTGCTCAAGCTCGCGAGCTTTCTTTTCTTTTTGCTCCGCCTCTCTTTCCAATTCAATCCTTTTCCGTTGTTTCATTTCAAGCTCAAGGCGCTTTGGGGTTTTAGGGATTTGGTTTGCGATAAGTTCTTCCATAAAATTAGCCATATTGCCAATATCGGGCTTAATATCACTATCATCTGAGATAATTCGTGGTTTGATTTTACCTCGTAGCACACCATCGCATAATACAGGCCCATTATCATAGCAAACTTGCTCCGAAGATACAGCTCCGTTGCATTTTGCTACAAAATCATTTAGAGTGTAGCCTTGTTCGGCGCAAGTCATGCCCTCAAAGGAAACATTACTAAAAGCCTCGTAAAGGGCTTTGGTTAGAGGTAGCTGAGCGTTAACTAGACAGATGATACGATCACTTCCGCTTGGTAGAAAAGCAAGAATGCCAGAGGATTTTAGATCCGCTAATGCTTTTTGAATCTGAACCCTGGCAGAGCGTGGATTCGTAGGCCAGTATTCACTTTGCGAACAATATTGAATATCTTTAATCACACAATTTTGCGACGCTTCTTGTAACTCATTTAGTAGCTCGCCAGCTGTACCAACCCAAGTTTCGATGTCTTGCATATACCACACCAACGCTTCTGCAAATGGGTTAGCGCTCAATGCCTCGCTATGTTGTAAGGCTTCGACCTTAGCGTATGCGTCCATAAATGTTTCGCCAGTATAATCTCCGCCCAGCGCCGCTGTAACTGCGTATCCCCATTTTGCGAATGCCCCCATTCTTGGCCATTCTTTTCGCTCAATGTTTGGGAAAATCTTCATGGCGCGAGATAATAAGTCAAACATGGCACCTAGAATGCGCGGACGAGCTGTATCAAGTTGACTACGAAAAGTCGAATCTTCAACGCTTTTTTCAATAGGCGATAGTTCAACTACGATTGTCCGGTTTAATAAATCAGACTGTGTAATAACTTGGGAAATCCCATTTATGATAAGTGGACGAATTGCAGTAAAAGTAATATAACGATTGGTATAAAGTTTTCTGATGCGTACGCCATACCCAGTCGCCAAACAACAAAAATGATTCGCTACTTTGGTTTTCATGGTCGTAAGATTATCAAATGCCATTACAGCACTTGTTTGAGCGAGTGTATCCAACCCTCCCGTGCTCGTGATTGGCGGTGAGCTTGGTGGAGTAGTTGGGTCCATAAGATTTTTCAGAGTTTTAGTGCATTCACTCTTTCCGCTTCCTGCTGGACCAGATAGAGCCAAGATTGGTTTATTTATTTCCGGCACTAGTGAAGCAACCAAGAAGGCGATTAGTAGCAGTCGATCCTGTGGATCCTTAATATTGACGAAGTCAAATAATTCCCAAATTGAGCCACCTAATTCTGGAATAACCTGCGGTTCCTGAGTGTAGTTTCGAGTAAACAAAATCGGGGGACAAATATCGGTTTTCCATCCATTAGGCGTGATTTTTACGGCATATTCACCAAGGTCATACCAAATATTACCGTCTTCGTCAAAGGAGGTGCGCAGCTCAAGATGTTTTGTTTGTCCTCGATACTTAGCAAATCCGCGCAGAGATTCCAATATACTTTTGGGTTGGTCGCGCACCAATACCGCATTATTAAAGTTATCCATTACATAGCTCAATAGCCAGTCCTGCGCCTCTTGGGAATCTAGGTTATATACAAGTCTCCCATCACCACTTGCTGATACATAGGCTTCTTTATGCTGATCGGTAAAAAGCTTAATATTATCGTCGGCGATAATTTCGTTAACGACCGTTTCCACCATGGATTTTTTGTTATTCTTCATTGCATTCTCCTTTTTCGTAATCTTTGTTGATGACGCATCCCTGTTTTTCCTTAGCAGCGGTGAACCTGATAATACTAATTGCTGCCGTATATAATTCATCAAAGCCCTTAAGATTAATTCCTTGCTCTGCGAGTAGTTTTTGGAGTTTGGGCAAGCCTTGACTGATAGCTGGGCTAGCCTGAACTGGTGGCATCTCAAACAGCGGCAACTGTTCTCCTGCTTTGTAGCCCGAAAACGTTTCGTCGCCTTGCGACAACTCTTTATATGTTTTAAACCCGTTTGTGTCTTGTTTTTTTGGCATGAAAAATATACCTCCTATCTACCATGCTATAACGCATCAAAAATAAGATATTTCAAGATTGCGTTTGTTTGATAATTATTTTTATAGCAAACAGTACGACTCTTCCAAAGAAGAACGCGACATATTGTTAGCTAAAATATTCAACTCTCTAACTCGCTGTTTTTATAAGTTAACAGCTACGAATCATATTCCTCTCCGACGTTACTCCTTGCGGTAGAGTTGCCGTAGCGATTAAGCTTACCCCTATTATAAGTACAAGTCGACTATA
>CANAUU010000100.1 GCA_947364965.1 uncultured Candidatus Saccharibacteria bacterium
ATCAACAACATGATCGGCCACTTCAAAGAACGCGAATACTACGAAGTTGCCGACGCCGAAAAGGCCAAAATCGAAAACGCCCCAGAAGTTAAATTCTAAAAAGGGAAGTATAACGGGTGTTATTATATCAAGTGTTATAAAGCACAAACGCGCATATAATAACACCCACCGGAGAAACCAGTGTATAAGCAAATTGCCGCCAACAAGAGAAACACCGTCCTAATCATGTTTTTCTTTGTGCTTGTTATCGCCGCCGTCGGTTGGGCGGTCGCTTTTTTCACGAAAGATTGGCTCGTTGCGGTCTGGATTCTCATCATTGCTATTATTTATGCGGTAGTACAATATTTTGCCTCCGCTCAGCTTGCCGTCGCGATGACGGGTGCTCGCGAGATCAAGAAGAAAGACAACCCTCGTCTCTATAATACGGTCGAGAATCTCTCCATTGCCACCGGCCTGCCAATGCCGAAAGTCTACATCATCGACGACCCCGCCCCCAACGCTTTCGCTACTGGCCGTGACCCTGAGCATGCTATCGTCGCCGCGACTACCGGCCTTCTCGACATTATGGACAATAAAGAGCTAAACGCCGTCATGGCCCATGAAATGTCTCACGTCAAGAACTATGATATCCGTGTATCTATGATTACTTTCGGACTTGTCTGCATCGTCGGCTACATCGCTGATCTTGGCATTCGTATGATGCTTTATACAAACCGTCATGATAGCGACGACAACAGTCCAGTCGGTCTCATCGTCATGCTGCTGGTCTCGATTATTGCACCAATCGCCGCCAGCCTCGCCCAGCTCGCCGTCTCTCGCGAGCGTGAATACCTCGCCGACGCTAGCGCTGCTCATGTCACGCGCTATCCTGAAGGCATGATTTCCGCCTTAAAGAAACTTGATACTCACGCCCAGCCCATGCATCGCCAGAACCCTGCTACCGAAGCTCTCTTCATCGCTAACCCTCTGAAAAAGGGCGCCATCAAGAGCCTCTTCAGCACCCACCCTCCCATCGAAAAGCGCATCGAAAGGCTTGAGCATGGCAAAAACAAGTTCTAAATCTTCCGCCGCGCAATCCGCTGGCTCGAAGTCGTCCAGCACAAAACCCACGAAGACTAAACCCGCAAAGATTAAATCCACGAAGACTGCTAATCTTCCGCGTCCTCTTCGCAGGCTCGGTCGTAGCTTCAAAAAAATCCAAACCAAAATCAAGACCGAACGCTCGAAGCACATCCATCTTCACAAATCCTTCAAGCGCTCCTATCGCGAAGACTACCAGCGCAAAACCGAAACTCCGGGTCTGTTAAGCCACGCCATGACAACTTTCCAACTCATTTTCAAACATTGGAAAACCTTTTTCGCGCTCATCGCAATCATGACTGTCGCCTACATCATCCTTGTCGGTCTTTTGAGCGAAGATCTCTACCAGCAGTTCCAGACTAGCATCGACGAAACTAGTACCGGTCTTGCAAACGGCAAAATCGGCAATTTTGCCAAGGCTGGCCTCCTCCTTATCTCGACTATCACGACCGGCGGCCTCGACACTGGCATGGGCGAAGTCCAAACCGTCTTTATGGTCGCGCTTTTCCTGATTATGTGGCTCGTTGTCATCTATCTTCTCCGCCATTTTCTCGCTGGCGGTCGCCCGAAACTCCGTGACGCCCTCTATAACGCCCTCTTACCGCTCATTTCGACCCTACTTGTCTTCGTCGTCATCTTCATCCAAGCTATCCCGCTTATGCTCGTCGCCATCACTTATTCCGCCGCCATTATGACTGACTTCCTCTCGACGCCATTTTACGCCTTAGTATATTTCATTTTCGCCGCCGTCATGATTTTAATTTCAGTTTATCTCCTCTCGAGCTCGCTCATGGCACTCGTCGCCGTCACTGCTCCTGGCGTCTACCCAATGGCCGCTATCATGAATGCTTCCGATCTCATGGCCGGTCGCCGCGTCCGCTTTATTTTGCGCGCCTTCTATCTCATCCTCGTTATCGCGCTTATCTATCTCGTCACCATGCTCCCAATCATTCTCATCGACCTCTGGCTAAAGAGCGTCTGGAGCTGGCTCGCCGGCTGGCCCATTGTCCCGTTTTTCCTACTTGTCGCCACTTGCTTCGTCTTCATCTATGCCACAACCTACCTCTATCGTTATTACCGTTGGCTCCTCGATTATAAGGAGCAATAGTCGCTGATTTCCGCTTGTTAGCTGTTTTCTTACGTGTTGCCTTTTCTGGGCAAGTACTCAATGCTTTTTGGACTGCACCACATTTTATCAAAAATCCGGTCTTGCCAAAAGCGCAATCCTCCGCTACAATAGAAATGTCGAAATCTATCATTAAATGCAATCAATTTTTGTATTTGGTACATAAAATATGTAATTTTTCTTCTGCATCGTTGAAAGTGCACCGGAAACGGTGCCGCAGGTCAATGTGTACGTTTCTCTGATGCAGATTGGAAAAATTGATGTGCATTGATAGGTTTCGACGCCCTTGCGGCGCCGTTTTTGTTGGAAGCATTTTCGGTCCACCAAGGGTGTCGTAAACCTAAAAAGGAGGGCTGTGATGCGAAGCCAAGATAAATGCCA
>CANAUU010000101.1 GCA_947364965.1 uncultured Candidatus Saccharibacteria bacterium
CAAGACCTCTTCGGAAATCTCAGAAGGATAATATCCATCGTGGCTCGGAGCGTAATATTCCTCGAGGGCATAATACATAGCGTTGATGGCAATCTTGCGAGCATCGTCGCGGTTCATAGCATCAACATTAGCTTTCTGGACGAAGAAAATAATCAGAAGCAGCGCAGCGAAAGCGCCAACAATCATAAGTTCGATGAGAGTGAAACCTTTTTTGGTCTTCATAGTATTATTATAGCATAAGTCTTCGACTTATACTGTAATTGCCTCACGCTCGGAAAACATGCTAGCATGTTTTCGCTCACTGCTCGTTATTATAGCATTTCTTGGTTGTTTTGATATGATTTGCGAAGTTAAGATTTTTGACAAATAAAGGCGAACGGGCAATCAACGCCGCAGGCATCAGGAAGAACTTTTTGGGTCCAGAATTCGATAGGTTTAAGACCGGTCTTGTTAAGGAGTGGGACAATATCTTCCAGGTTATGTTTGTACCAAACGATGTATAAATCTTCTTTTGAGCCTTCGAGCTGGTAGCCACTTTCTGGGAAACAGTTATTGGTAAAAACCAGCAGAAACTTGCCACCATCATATAGCAAATCATGAACTTGCTTAAAGAATTGTTCGATAAGTGACTTATTGAGATGTTGGATGAGATGGATTGCAAAGATGCCGTCGAATCTTTCGTTCTCTAGCTGGTCTAGCTCAGTCGCGCCGAGTACTAGGTTGCGCGAATTCGACATCTTGCTGGCGGCGACCTTCACCATTTCGGGTGATAAATCGGTAGACACAACATCATAACCTTTTTTGTCGAGCCAAACTGAGGTGTCGCCAGTGCCACACGCAACGTTTAGCATATGTTTGCCGCCTTTTGGCAAGCTATCTAGGAACTTTTGCCAAATACCATTCTTTTCAATTATCTCAAAATCGGGCACACCCTCGGTATAATCTGCGCCTAAAACATCATAACACTGCCGGTTGACTTCGATGACAGTGTTATTATCTAAATTGGTTTTCTTCATAATCTAAATATGGTAGTACCGACTGGGATCGAACCAGTGACCTTGGGCTTATGAGTCCCACGCTCTAACCATCTGAGCTACGGTACCACAAAATGTTTTGAAGCAGAACGAATCGCTTCGGGACAGGAAACTTCACTTGCTTCGCAAGTTCAGCGGGCTTTGCCCTACGAACCTATGGTTCGTAGGGACAGGAAGTCTCACTACGTTCGACAATCCTGTCGCTTTCTCGTAGAGAAAGCCTGTTAAGGAATTAACACCTAGAAGGCGTTAATTCCTTAACAACCTTCTGGCGGAAGGGACAGGATTCGAACCTGCGAGGCGTTAACCTGCCGGTTTTCAAGACCGGTGCCTTAAACCACTCGGCCACCCTTCCGTGTTTCATTATAGCACAGGTTATTGAGGTTGGCAACTTTTCGGTGGTGTCTATTGATGATCTCTTGCGTCTTCGGACGGTGGTCGGAGCGGCGATACTATAACAGCGCCGTGACTTTACTCGTTCTATGCTAGCCCGAGTTGCTTCGCTGGGTGCCGAATGACGGTTTTGAGTTTTTCCGGAGCGCAACGGCGCGGATCACTGAGGTAGATTTCGTGATGATAACGCGGGTTTTTGATATCAGGCACACAGTCATTGTCTTGCATATAATTATTTATGGCAGCGATAGTTGCAGGTTCGTCATCGTAGCTCCCAAGGTGGAGACATTGCACGACGAGCCCCTCATTATAAGTTAAAAACTCGACTTTGGAGAAATCGCGCTGCTTTTTGTTGGTAGCTTCTTGGATTGCCCAGTCAAACTCATCACGGGTGACGAAATCCGGCAAACGAATAACCGAAATAAAGTTCATGTCAGATTTCCTCGAGTAGTCAAGTGAATTGGAGCCATCCTGCCACCAAAATCCTTCGAGTGGCGGGACGACATATTCGAAAAAGCCTGGAATTTTGTGCGACCCTTTATAACTCATTTTGAGCGTGAAAGCGATAGAGTATAGCAGTTCGATCGAGGTCTTATATTCTCCGCCTTCAATGTTTGGGTCGCCATGACCACGAACAGCGAGGTAATTCATCGGTGGGATTTCGATGAGATGAGGGGCTCTAGGCGGAAGATAGAATTCTTTATACTCTTTCTTAAAATCGAATGCCATAAGCCCAGTATAGCATATGGGTTGTAATTTTAACATAATGGAGTAGGTCTGGAGAGATATAGTATATAATAGTACAAAGAACGGAGGTAAAATGAAAGCTGAGTATAGGCCATATAGCGAACGCACGCCGGACGAGCAGTATAAGAACTTGATACGAGAGGTGTTAGATAAGGGGACGTGGGGGCCGTCACCAATGGTGGACGAACAGGGCAATGAAGTGCGGACGATTGACCTCTTAGGTGCGCCGGTTTCACGGTTTAATATTTTAGAGAATGGGGTGCCGTTTCTGACTGAGCGGAGTTTGAAAGGGTTTTGGCGCGGAGCGGTGGGGGAGCTGTTTGGGTTTATCAATGGCGCCCGGACGCAGGACGA